>DASTAI010000212.1:0-6502 GCA_035712865.1 Solirubrobacterales bacterium | reverse complement strand
TCCCATCGAGTCCGGCCGATCGAGCGGACCGACTGGCTGCTTTCGACCGAGTTGGCCCTGATGGGGCCGATTCTTCACCTGCACGAGCGCCTCGCCCATCGCACCCGTGACTACCAGGCGGGAAGCGAGCAGCGCCGGGCGCTCAGGCGCCGCCTGGATCCCGTCAGAGCGGGAGAGTTGCCGACGTCGCCGCAGCGCCTGGCGCGCGAGCTGTTCGAGCTTGCAGTCGGGACGAACCTGAACGACCAACAGCTGCGTCGTTGCAAGCGGGCACTCGGAACGTTCTGGCTGAGAGAGGTGGGCCGCGTGAGCCGCCTGAAGGCGGCGGACGCCAAGCACCGCCTCTTGGCCGGTTGATGGTGACCGGGTGCGGCAGAAGATTCACGGCGGGCGACCCGTTCATCCCTGGAGGGGACTTACCTTGAAATCTGCGCTGATTCTCAAAGGGCGAGCTGGTCGCCGCTGCCTGGTTCACGCGGGGGGCGCGTGATCCCGCGGTCGCCGCTGGGCTCGGTGGTCATACCGGCGCACGACGAGGCTGCCGCCATCGGGCACTGCCTGGACGGGCTCTTCGCCGGCTTCCAACCGGGAGAGCTCGACGTCGTCGTTGTCTGCAACGGCTGCTCGGACGAGACTGCGGCGCTGGCCCGCTCGTCAGGCCATCCGGTCCGGGTCATCGAGCTCAGTGCGGCATCGAAGCCCGCCGCGTTGCGAGTGGGAGACCTGGCGGTGTCGGCGTTTCCGAGGCTGTATCTGGACGCCGACGTGTTGCTGCCAGGCCCGGCGGCCCGTCTTGTGCTGGAGCGCCTGCGGAGCGGGGCGCTGGCCGCACGACCGCCGGTCCGATACGAGACGAGCGGTGCATCCGGGCCGGTGCGCTCCTACTACCGCGCGCGATCGCAGGTACCGGCCGTCCTGGGCTCGCTCTGGGGAGCGGGTGTCTATGGGCTCTCGGCGGCCGGCCGGAGCCGGTTCGGGAGCTTCCCGGACGTGGTGGCGGATGACCTCTGGGTGGACCGGCTGTTCAGCGCCGAGGAGGTGGAGATCGTCGACAGCGCCCCGGTGGTCGTCCGCGTGCCGCGCCGGAGTCGCGATCTCGTGCGGGTTCTCGGTCGCACCTATCGCGGCAAGTGGGAGAAGTCGCCGGCCGATCCGGGCGATCGAGTTCCTGAGACGGTGATGTCCACCCTCCGGGACCTGGGACGCGTCTGCCTGGCCGGTCCCGCCGCCACCCGCGACGCGGCGACGTACGCCGCCTTCGCAGCGGGCGCGCGGCTCACCCTGGCGCTTCCCCACCGGACCGCCGCTTCTTCGTCCGCCGGTGAGCGGTGGGAGCGGGACGACAGCTCGAGGGCGCTCTGAGATGACCGCGGCCGTCTCCCAACAGGCCGGCACACTCGACCTCGTCCGGTCGATTTCGTCGCGCACGCGCGCCGTGATCCTGTTGCAGGCTTTCACGCTGACGCTGTTCGTGGTCCCTTCGGACACGGTGATCAAGGCGATCGGCGCGGGCGGCTACGCCGCAGCGCTGATCGGGATGTTCGCTTTCGCGGCTTACCTGACGGCGACCTTGCTGGGCCTCCACAATCCGCTCGCGCAGCGGCACCCGATACGAGCCGCTCTCTGCCTGCTCTGGCTGTCCGTCCTCGCCTCCTACGTGCTGATGGATCGAACCGCGATGACCGTTCCCGAGCTGGCGAGCGCCGACCGCCTGCTGATGCAGCTCGCGGTGATCACCGGGGTGGCGTTGATCGCGGCCGAGTTCCTCGACTCGCTGGACGATGTGCGCCGGGTCCTGAGGGTCATCAGCTGGGGCGGGGCTTTCTGCGGGGCAGTCGCCGGGCTGCAGTTCTGGCTCAGCCTGGACCTTTCGACGTATCTGCGTGAGCTGCCCGGCTTCTCGATCAATGTCGACGACGCGGCGATCCTGGCCCGCGGAGGCCTGAACCGGGTCAGCGGCACGTCCATCTACCCGATCGAGCTCGGAGTGGTAGCGGGCATGCTGCTGCCGCTCGCGATCTATCTGGCGATCTACGACACCGACCGCAGCGCCCGGCGTCGGTGGGCACCGGTCGGACTGATCGCACTGGCGATTCCGGCATCCGTCTCCCGCTCGGGGGTCCTCTCGGTCGCTCTGGCACTGGGCGTTCTGGTGGTGCTGCTGCCGGCGCGGCAGCGGCTGGTGGGGCTCTGCGCCCTGCCGTTCGGCCTGGTTGTGGTCTTCATGTCCGCCCCTGGCCTCATCGGCACCCTCTCGTCCTTCTTCGGGGCGGGCACCAGCGACGCGTCCGTGGCCACGCGCGTGAGCGACTATCCACTGGTCGAGCGCTCGCTGGAGCACGCGCTCTGGTTCGGCCAGGGCGGGTGGACGTACCTTCCCGACAACGCTCTGGACATCCTTGACAACCAGTACCTGAAGACCGCGATCGAACTCGGATTGGTCGGCGTCATCGCCCTGACCGCTTTCTTCCTGGTGCCGACGATCGCAGCGCTCGTCGCGAGGCGACGGAGCAGGGACCCTGAGATTCGGCTCCTCTGCGCTGCATTGGCCGGCTCCGCTCTGGCCGCGACCGCATGTTCGTTCACCTTCGATTCGTTGTCTTATCCGATGTTCACCGGTCTCTATGCACTCGTCATCGGGCTGATCGGCGCCGTCTGGCGACTCACGGATGCGTCTGAAGCCCGCTCCGACGACCGTTCCGGCGCCATCGGGTCCATTTCGAGGGCCCGAGCACCCCTGGCGGCGGGAGGCTGACCGTGGACCTCTTGCGCATCTCGCAGAAGCTCTGGCGCTATCGCTTCGTCACGTTGCCGGTGATCGCTCTCACGCTGCTTGGGGCCTTCTACGTGGTCGCCATCAAGGCGCCGGTCTACAAGGTCTCGTCGAGCTGGGTGCTGATCAATCCTCCGCCCCCACCGACGGCAGATGAGATCGCCCGCAACCCAGCGCTGGGACGCGTCAATCCGAACAATCCCTACACGCGTTTCTCGGACCAGTCGGTGATCGTCAGCCTTCTCTCCAGCAGCCTGAGCAACGACGCGGCCCGGCAGCAGTTGAAGGACTCCGGCGCTGATCCGCGTTACACCGTGGCTCCCGACGTGGAGCTCGGCTATTCGAGCCTGGTCCTGCAGATAACTGGAGTCGGGTCGACTCCGGAGTCCGCCGTCAACACCGCCGAGCTGGTCGGCGGAGCGCTTACGCGCCAGCTCAACAGCGTGCAGACGGAACAACACGTCGACCCCAGCTACATGATCAAGGCGCAACAGGTGGTTGCTCCGAACAGCCCGAAGCAGCAGATCTCCAGCAAGCTCCGGCCGCTGATCGCCGTTTTTGCGATCGGCGCAATCCTCCTTCTCCTGGCCGTCTCCGCCGCCGAGGCGCTGGGCACGTTGCGGACCGAGTGGCGAGGGCGTGACCTGCGAGGCGATAGCGGCGAGGGAGATGTGATCGGAGGTGCTGCCAACGGCAACGGGATGGGACCGAGGACCGATGAGGTACCTGCGACAGCGGACAAGGGAGATCCGACGATGGGGAATGGGAACGGGGCAAGCAGCTCATCGCGCAAGAAATCGCGTGCATCCCGCAACAAAGGCCGAGGACGCCAGCGCAAAACGACCCGCAGAGCGTGAGCGATGAGCGACCTCGAAGGCCGGGGGCTCAGCGCCCTGTTGCCACTGAAGATCAGCGGCCGGCATTACGGCGACAACCTGGCCCGTCTCGACATCCTCTTCAGCTCCCTCGAGCACCACGCGGCTTCGGGCCTGCTCGACGAGCTGCTGATAGTGGCACGCGCCGACGAGCTCGATGTCATAGACCGCCATCTCTCGCGATGGCCTGGGTTCCCACTGCGGCTCGTCGTTGAGGACGAGCATTTCCCCGCCTTCCGCCGCTTCACCCGCCCGTGGCAGATTCGCCCCTGGCAACGCCAGCAGATCATCAAGCTGAACAGCCCGGCCCTGACGTCCTCGCCGTTCGTGCTCACGCTCGACCCGGATGTGATCGCGGTCAAGACGATCGCCCGCGAGACCCTGCTGCCTGATGGCCGCGCTCTGCTCGAACCCGAGGCGCGCAGCGTGCATCGCCAGTGGTGGAGGGATTCGGCGGACCTGCTCGGAGTGGACCCCGGACTGGAGCGGCCCGGAATAAATGTCACCCCGGCGTTGCTGTCGACCGCTGTCCTCACCGAGGTTCAGCGGCGACTGGAGGCCGTCGGAGGCCGGCCCTGGATGGAGATCCTGCTGACGAGCTATTGCGACTGGACCGAGTACACGCTCTACCTGCTGGCGGCCGAGCGAGCCGCCATACTGGAGCGCTATCACCTCTGGGCAGACGACCCGGAGGCACCGGCACACGTGCACACCCACCCTGAGTGCAGCATCTGGGACTCGGCAACCGCCTCCCGGGAACAGCTGGAGCGGCTGTTCACCTCCGAGGATCCGGGCCTCTTCGCGGTGGTTCAGAGCAACAGCGGCCTTCCGCCCGGCGAGGTTGCAGCGGTGGCAGGGAACCATTTCGCCGTCCGCAGCATCCCGACTGGAGAACCGATCAGGCAGGACCCCGGCGCCAAACTGCGGGAGCGGTTCCGGGTTGCCACGCGAATCGCCGCGCAAAGGGTCTATCGAGTTCGCAGGGCTCTGGGTCGAAGAAGGCGGCGTTCCCGACACCCGGTGGCGGCAGCTCCCGTCGCCGGTGGCTCAGAACGGGTGGCCGGCGAGGCCGGGAGGAGATAGGGCCCGATCAGCGCAGGCCGAATCGATGGCCATGCTTGCCAGGCCGTCCGGTCCGCCTCGGCATGTGCGCATCGTGGCGCCGGCGCCCGAAAAGGGCGAGCCCGACAAGAAGCAACACGATGAACGCTGCGATGAGCACCCGCTGGACTTCGTGCGACGGCTTGCCCTGGTGGACTTCGGCGGGCTGAGCGACGTGGGTCCCCCCGCCGCCACCGGTGGGAGGAGCGACCGGCGCGACTGCGGCTAGGCGCACCGTCTTGCAGCTCCGATCGGGATCGAGGCGGTAGATGTGGATCCCGTTCGCGTCGGCGAAGTGGTCACTGAAGGACCCGTGGTGGACCGCCACACTGCGGCCCTCGCCGAGAACCGCGGCCTTGGTGTCGCCGACGCACGGCAGCGAGAACCGCCCCTCAACGGAGGATCCCGCCGAGCCGGCGAACACGTAGAGATCCCCCTTGGGCGTCGCTCTCTTGCACTTCTTTTTCTTCCCCTTCGACCTGCAGCTCTTCTTGTGCCTCTTGCCTGCGGCCGCCCTGCCCTTCGCCTTCTTCTTGCACTTCCTCCGCTGCTTCTTCCCGCGTTTCGACTTGCAGCTCCGCTTGGTGGCCTTGCCGCCCTCGGCCCACTTCACCATCGCCGTGGTTCCGGGGCCGTGTGACCAGCCGGAGATCACCGTCGGAGAGTTGAGGACCGGGGCGAGCTGGGTGATCTGTGCGTCGGTGGCCGTCACCACCGAGCGGATCGACGCATACGCGGAGCCCGCATTCGTGCCATCCCGGAGGATGTGCTGAGTCTGATCGGGCCCGCCGAAGCTGTGGTTGAAATAGACGATGCCGCGAGCGCCCGCGATCAGGCTCTGCCAGACGGCGGCGCGGACCTGTGGGGGTGTGATCGTCGGATATTCGGATTCGGAGAACGGGTGGCCGAGCTCGACGATTGCCCAGACGGGCTTCGAACCCGGCGGGCTGACCAGGCTGCGCACCCTGTTGACGGTGGCGCCGTAGTTCGCAGCCCGGTGGCACTGGGCCGGGCTCAGGGAGGAGCCGCCCGCCAAGAGCGATCCGCCCTCATTCCCTGAGCAGATGTTGTTGTCGGTGAAGAAGTAGGCATCGGCCGAGACGATGTCCTGATAGTCGTTGACGAAACGTGCCGCCTCGGCGTCGGACTGCCAGAAGAGGACGCCCTTCCCGTAGTTGGAGTAGCGGATGCGCCCGTCCCGCGGCGTCGCGTTGGCGACGCTCTGCATTTCGTCGTATCCGGCGCCCGGGCCGTGGGTCATGTCGACTTCATCTGCGAGGAACCACCCGTCGATCCCCGGGTGCGGGCTGAACTCGTCGCCCTGCACGAGCGCATGCATCCCGTTCGACTGGACGAGGCCGAGAGCCGAGTCGGCTGTCAGCACGACGTACGTATTGAGTCCCGCGGCTCTGTCTTTGTGGACATCCTCCGGCGACACGACGCTCTCGAACCAGACTCCGACCGGGAAGTAGGACCTGCTCGTCGGCAGCGCGTGCGAGAACCGCGCGTAGTAGTTCGGTCCCCCGTCGACACCGGCGAGGGTCACTGCGCGCGCCGGGCTCGGGGACAAGGCGGGGATCGCCGCGGCCGAGGCGGCGAATATCAGAATGAAGGCGAGGCGCCGGGCAGCTGACGACCGCAAGAGGCGTCCAATCCTCCCCCTATCGGATGCGGGACCCTTGACGGGGCCCACTCTAGCGGGCCTGCAGAGCCACCCGCCGGCGTGGCCCCACCGCCCTGGAGACGAGGCCTC
>DASTAI010000211.1:0-4882 GCA_035712865.1 Solirubrobacterales bacterium | reverse complement strand
GGCGACGAGCTGCTGACCGACCTCGACGCTGTCACCGTCGTTGACCAGGAGCCGGGCGCGACGGGAGATCGGATACTCCTTCTCCTCCGCGCCGTCGTCTGGGGTGATGACGATGCGACGGGTCGAGCCCTTCGTGCCGTCAGATTCCTCGACGCGCACCCGCCCGGCGGCCTCGCTGATCGGGGACATGCCCTTGGGCACGCGGGCCTCGAACAGCTCGCCGACGCGGGGCAAACCGTGGGTGATGTCCTCGCCGGCGATACCGCCGGTGTGGAACGTCCGCATGGTCAGCTGGGTACCGGGCTCGCCGATGGACTGTGCGGCGATGATGCCGACGGCCTCGCCGACATCCACGAGCTTGCCCGACGCCAAGGACCGGCCGTAGCAGATCGCGCAGGTCCCCAACGCCGACTCGCAGGTCAGCACCGACCGCACCCGAACCTGGGACACACCCCGCGCGATGAGGTCCTCGATCAGGACATCACCGAGATCCGCACCGGCCGCGGCCACCGTGGCGCCGTCGACGACGACGTCCTCGGCCAGGACCCGCGCGTACACCGACGTCTCGACGTGCACGTCCTTGACGAGGGTGCCGTCAGCCGCCGGATGTGCGATCGGGAGCATGACACCGCGATCGGTTCCGCAATCCTCTTCCCGGATGATCACATCCTGCGAGACGTCGACGAGCCGCCGAGTCAGATAGCCCGAGTCGGCGGTGCGCAGCGCCGTGTCGGCGAGACCCTTGCGAGCACCGTGCGTGGCGATGAAGTACTCCAGCACTGACAGGCCCTCGCGGAAGTTCGCCTTGATCGGCCGCGGGATGATCTCGCCCTTGGGGTTTGCGACCAGGCCCCGCATGCCCGCGATCTGCCGCATCTGCATCATGTTCCCCCGGGCACCCGAGTTGACCATGATGTAGACGGTGTTGGTCTTGGGGAAATTGTTCTCCATTTCCTTGGCAACCTCGCTGGTCGCCTTGGTCCAGACCTCCACCAGTTCCTGACGCCGCTCCTCTTCGGTGATTACGCCGCGCAGGTACTGCTTCTCGATCTTCTCCGCGTCCTTTTCGTACCGGTCGAGAATCTCGGCCTTGTTCGGTGGCGTGACGACGTCGTCGATCGCGATCGTGATGCCGGAACGGGTCGCCCAGTAGAAGCCGGCCGCCTTGAGCGCGTCCAGGGTCGAGGCGACCTCGACCTTCGGGTATCGCTCGGCCAGGTCGTTGACGATCTGCCCGAGCTCCTTCTTCGTCACCTCGTAGTTGACGAACCGGTAGTCCGCCGGCAGCGCCTCGTTGAACAGGCAGCGGCCAAGTGTGGTCTCCACGATGAGCGGCTCGCCCGGCTGCCATCCCTCCGGGGCGACCCACGGCTCGCCCTTCACGCCGTTGTCGACGACGGCGACACCGGTCAGCCGGATCCTCGCCGGGGCCTGCAGACCGAGCGTCCGGCCGTCGCGGGCCATGATCGCCTCGGCCTCGGACGAGAACACCCGACCAGCACCCTCCTGCTCCGGCCGGAGCGCGGTCAGGTGGTAGAGACCCAGGATCATGTCCTGAGTCGGCATGGTCACCGGCCGACCGTCGGCAGGCTTGAGGATGTTGTTCGTCGAGAGCATCAGCACGCGGGCCTCGGCCTGCGCCTCGGCCGACAGCGGCACGTGCACCGCCATCTGGTCGCCGTCGAAGTCAGCGTTGAACGCCGTGCAAACGAGGGGGTGGATCTGAATCGCCTTGCCCTCGACCAGCTGCGGCTCGAACGCCTGGATGCCGAGCCGGTGCAGCGTCGGAGCGCGGTTCAGCAGCACCGGGTGCTCGCTGATGACCTCTTCGAGCACGTCCCACACGACCGGGCGGGCCCGCTCGACCATGCGCTTGGCGGACTTGATGTTCTGCGCGTGCGACAGGTCGACCAGCCGCTTCATCACGAACGGCTTGAACAGCTCGAGCGCCATGCCCTTGGGCAGGCCACACTGGTGCAGCTTGAGCTGCGGCCCGACGATGATCACCGAACGTCCGGAGTAGTCGACGCGCTTGCCGAGCAGGTTCTGACGGAACCGGCCCTGCTTGCCCTTCAACAGGTCGGACAGTGACTTCAGCGGGCGGTTGCCCGGCCCCGTGACCGGGCGGCCGCGGCGACCGTTGTCAAACAGCGCGTCCACGGACTCCTGCAACATCCGCTTCTCGTTGTTGACGATGATCTCCGGCGCGCCGAGGTCGATGAGCCGCTTCAACCGGTTGTTGCGGTTGATCACTCGGCGGTACAGGTCATTCAGGTCCGACGTGGCGAACCGGCCGCCGTCGAGCTGCACCATCGGGCGCAGGTCCGGCGGGATCACCGGAACGCAGTCGAGCACCATGCCGAGCGGCGAGTTGGTGGTGTTCAGGAACGATGCGACGACCTTCAGCCGCTTGAGGGCGCGGAGCTTCTTCTGCCCCTTGCCCGTGCGAATCGTCTCGCGCAGCGACTCCGCCTCAGCTTCCAGGTCGAAGTTCTGCAGCAGCGTCTGCAGCGCCTCGGCGCCCATGCCGCCCTCGAAGTACTCGCCGAACCGGTCGCGCAGCTCTCGGTAGAGCAGCTCGTCGCTGATCAACTGCTTGACATCGAGCTTGCGGAACGTGTCCAGCACCTCGTCCAGCCGGTCGATCTCGCGCTGGGCCCGGTCACGGATCTGGCGCATTTCGCGATCGCCGCCCTCGCGGACCTTGCGCCGCACGTCACTCTTGGCGCCCTCAGCCTCGAGTTCGGCCAGGTCGGTCTCGAGCTTCTTGGCCCGGGCCTCGATCTCGGCGTCGCGCTTCTTCTCCAGCGTCGACTTCTCCGCGCTGACCTCCGCCTCGAGCGTGGGCAGGTCGCGGTGCCGCTCCTCGTCGTTCACCGAGGTGATCAAGTACGCCGCGAAGTAGATGATCTTCTCGAGATCCTTCGGCGCCAGGTCGAGCAGGTAGCCCAGCCGGGACGGGACACCCTTGAAGTACCAGATGTGGGTAACCGGCGCCGCGAGCTCGATGTGACCCATCCGCTCGCGCCGTACCTTCGCCCGGGTGACCTCAACACCGCACCGCTCGCAGATGATCCCCTTGAAGCGCACTCGCTTGTACTTGCCGCAGTAGCACTCCCAGTCCCGCGTGGGACCGAAGATCTTCTCGCAGAACAGACCATCCTTCTCCGGCTTCAGCGTCCGGTAGTTGATGGTCTCGGGCTTCTTGACCTCACCATGACTCCACTGGCGGATGGCGTCAGCCGTTGCCAGACCTATCCGTAGCTCGTCGAACACATTGACGTCGAGCAACTTTTTCCTTCTCTCTCTACCCCCACGAAGTTCTCTCGGCTCATTCGAGAACTTCGCGGGGACCCCTAACGCGATACATGGGTAGTTGGGTTCGCTGCCTAAACCTCTTCGACCGAGCTTGGCTCGCGCCGCGACAGGTCGATTCCGAGTTCTTCGGCGGCGCGGAAGAAGTCGTCGTCGTTGTCTCGCATCTCGACGGCGACACCGTCGGACGAGAGCACCTCGACGTTGAGGCACAAGGACTGCAGCTCCTTCAGGAGCACCTTGAACGACTCGGGGATACCCGGCTCCGGGATGTTCTCCCCCTTCACGATCGCCTCGTAGACCTTGACGCGACCGTTGATGTCGTCGGACTTGATCGTGAGCAGCTCCTGCAGCGCATAAGCGGCGCCGTAGGCCTGCATGGCCCAGCACTCCATTTCGCCGAAGCGCTGGCCACCGAACTGGGCCTTTCCGCCCAGTGGCTGCTGAGTGATCATCGAGTACGGGCCGGTCGAGCGAGCATGAATCTTGTCGTCGACCAGGTGCAGCAACTTGAGGATGTAGACGTACCCGACGCTCACCGGCTCCGGGAACGGCTCCCCAGACCGGCCGTCGAGCAGCCTGGCCTTGCCGGTAGCTCCGATCAGCTGCTCGCCGTCCCGAGTGGCATGGGTGGACGCCAGCAGCCCGGTGATCTCGGACTCCCTAGCGCCGTCGAATACCGGCGTCGCCACCTTGGTGCCGGGCGCGCCGGAGTGCGCGTCCTCGGGCAGGCGGGCCGCCCACTCGGGATTGCCCTTGATCTCCCAACCGGTACGGGCCACCCAGCCCAGGTGCGTCTCGAGCACCTGGCCGACATTCATTCGGCTCGGCACACCGAGCGGGTTGAGCACCACGTCGACCGGAGTGCCGTCTTCCAGGAACGGCATGTCCTCTGGCGGCAGGATCTTGGCGATCACGCCCTTGTTGCCGTGCCGGCCGGCGAGCTTGTCGCCGTCCTGGATCTTGCGCTTCTGGGCGATGTAGACCCGCACGAGTTCGTTGACACCCGGGGCCAGCTCGTCGCCGTCCTCGCGGCTGAACACGCGAACGCCGATGACCTTGCCGGACTCGCCGTGTGGCACCTTCATCGAAGTGTCGCGCACTTCGCGGGCCTTCTCGCCGAAGATCGCGCGGAGCAGGCGCTCTTCCGGGGTCAGCTCCGTCTCACCCTTCGGCGTCACTTTGCCGACCAGCACGTCGCCGTCGCGGACATCCGCGCCGATGCGCACGATGCCCCGCTCGTCGAGCTCGGCGAGCACTTCCTCGGACACGTTCGGGATGTCCCGGGTGATCTCCTCGGCACCCAGCTTCGTGTCTCGCGCGTCGACCTCGTGCTCCTCGATGTGGATCGAGGTCAGCACGTCGTCTTGCACGAGGCGCTGGTTGAGGATGATCGCGTCTTCGTAGTTGTGGCCCTCCCACGGCATGAACGCCACCAGCAGGTTCTTGCCGAGCGCCATCTCGCCGTGGTCGGTGGACGGCCCGTCCGCGATAACCTGGCCCGCCTCGACGCGGTCTCCCTCGTCGACGATCGGCTTCTGGTTGAAGCTCGTGCCCTGGTTCGACC
>DASTAI010000210.1:0-5548 GCA_035712865.1 Solirubrobacterales bacterium | reverse complement strand
CCAGCGCTGCATCGGCATCCTCGAGGACCCCGAGCTCGGCCGGCGCCTGGGCCGGGCCGGCAAGGAGCGGACCCGGGAGCGGTTCCTGTCGCCGAGGCTGCTGCTCGACTGGATGCGCATCTTCTCCTCGCTCGACTGACGGAGCCACGACGGTGGCCGAAATCACCTGGGAGCAGTTCGAGGCGGTCGACATGCGCGTCGGACGGGTGGTCGGAGTCGAAGATTTCCCCGAGGCGCGGGTCCCGGCCTGGAAGCTCGAGATCGACTTCGGGCCCGAGATCGGCCGAAGGCGATCGTCCGCCCAGATCGCCCACTACGCGCGTGAGAAGCTCGAGGGGCGGCTGGTGGTGGGCGTCGTGAACTTCCCGCCCAAGCGGATCGGGCCGTTTCTCTCCGAGGTGCTCGTCCTGGGGGCACTCGACGACGCCAAGGGAGTCGTGCTGCTGCGTCCGGACGACGACGTCGCTCCAGGCGACCGGATCGCCTGAGCGCCCGGCCTCCTTAGCTCAGCCTGGTACAAACGGTGGGTGGGCGAGCACCCATTGACGATCGTCTCGAACCGCGGCCCCGCCGAGTTCGGCCGTGACGATTCGGGTCGGCGAGTCGTTCACCGCGGAGGCGGCGGGCTTGTGACCGCCCTTTCCGGCCTGGTCTCCCACCGCAAGGCGCTCTGGATCGCCTCGGCGATGACCGACGAGGACGTCGTCGTCGCCAGCGAGAGCGACGGGCCGACCGAAATCGAGGTGGACGGCATCGACTACGACGTCCAGATGGTCGCCTCGAACCCCGCGGCCTACGACCGCTTCTACAACGTGATCGCGAATCCGATCCTGTGGTTCATCCAGCACTACCTCTGGGACCTCTCCAACGCGCCGGACATCCGGCAGGCCGAGGTGGACGCGTGGGAGGAGGGCTACAAGGTCGTCAACGACGACATCGCCGATTGCGTGATCCAGGCCATCGACGGCCAGGAGGAGCCGATGGTGATGCTCCACGACTACCACCTCTACACGTCCCCCGGCCTGATCCGGGATGCGCGGCCCGACGCGTTCCTCCACTACTTCGTGCACATCCCCTGGTCGCAGCCGGATTCCTGGCGGATCCTGCCCAACCGCTGGCGGGAGGAGATCTACCAGAGCATGCTGGCCAACGACATCATCGGCTTCCACACCACCGCCTACTGCCGGAACTTCCTGCAGTGCTGCCGGGAGCTGATGGAGCTGGAGGTCGACTTCGAGCGGAACGCGGTGATCCACGAGGGTCGCGAGGTCTGGGTGCGGGCATACCCACTGTCGATCGACACCGAGCGGCTCTACCGCGTGGCCGAGTCCTCAGAGGTCGAGTTCTACGAGAAGGAGGTGCTGCGCCGGCGCCGCGATCACCTCATCCTGCGGGTCGACCGCGCGGACCTCTCCAAGAACGTGCTCCGTGGGTTCACGGCATTCGACGTCTTCTTGGAGCAGCACCCGGAGTTCCGCGAGAAGGTGACGTTCATCGCGCATCTCCAGCCCTCGCGCCAGGACGTGCCCGAGTACGCCGAGTACCTGGAGCGAATCGAGGCGCTGGTGGCCGTCGTCAACCACCGGCACGGGACCACCGACTGGATGCCGATCGATCTGCGCATCTACGAGAACTTCCACGAGGCGGTCGCGCGGTACAAGCAGTTCGACCTGCTGATGGTCAACTCGATCTTCGACGGGATGAACCTGGTCGCCAAGGAGGCGCCCACGGTCAACACTCGCGACGGCGTCGTGATGCTCTCGGAGAACACGGGCGCGCATGAGGAGCTGGGCGATTGCACGCTGTCGGTGAACCCGTTCGACATCCAGGAGCAGGCCGACACGATCCACCGGGCCCTGACCATGGAGCCCGAGGAGCGGGCCCTGCGCGCCAAGCGGCTGAAGGAGATCATCACCGAGCGCGACCCGGGCGACTGGGTCGACGAGCAGCTGGACGACATCCGAGCGAAACGGTCGCCGGCCGAAGTCGGCCGCTGACCCGCCGGCCGGCGATCAGTTCGGCGCCTGGCGACGGTCATATACGCGTATGAGTGAGACCGAGGTGAGAGCCTTCGAACGCAACCACCTCGACGGCGTCATCGCGCTCGTCAACGCCGCGGGCTGGGAGACCTACAGCGAGGATCCCGAGCGCACCTACCGCGCCCTCGCCGCCCCGGGCTCCACGACGCTCGTGGCGCTCGAGGACGGCCGGGTCGCGGGCCTCATCCAGCTGCAATCCGACGGCGAGATCCAGGCTCACCTCTCGGCGCTGTTGGTCGGCGAGGAGTGGCGTGGCCGCGGGATCTCCCGGACGCTGTTGCGCGAGGGATTGGAGCGGGCGGGAGGGATGCGCATGGACATCATCAGCGGCGCCGAGAGCTTCTACAGCCACCTCGGCGCCGAGTCGAAGCTTGGTTTTCGGCTCCGACCCCCCGACCTGGAAGGTCGCTAGCGCTCGAAGCGGAACTCGCCAGGCGACGACGGCGGGACGTAGGAGTAGGCCGGGGGTGACGGGGCGGCTTGAGCCGGAACCGGCGACGAGGGGGCTATTCCCGGTGGGTGAGCGTGGCGCGGTCGGACGTGGGAATGCTGGGGGCTTCGGCGCTGGCGCCGGTGCCGACGACCGTGGTCCGACGGTCGCTTCGGGAAGTTTCTCCGGGTATGCCGGAGCAACTTCCCAGAACGGCTCGGATCGGCCTTCGCAGGTGCGCCGATGCTCGCCGGCAGCGCCGCCAGGCCGACGTCCGGCGGCACCGGCGGTGGCTCCTCGCCACCCAGCAGAGCCGGGAGGGAGGCGATCCCCGCGATGGCCGCGGCGGCGATCGCCGCGGCACGGCCCACACTCCGCCATCGGATCTGCACTCGGGGCACACCCCGCTGAGGAGCCTGCCCGCCGTCCTCTCCCCTCGCCCAGGCTCGCCCATCCCCCAGCGCAAACCCGGCGGCTGCTCCGCTTCGCGTCCGCGACCGCCGCTCACCAGGACCCCCTATAGTCCCGTCGCTGTGAACCGGCACTACGAACTCGTACTGATGCTCGACCCCGAGGCCGCCGACGAGGCGCGAGAGAAGGTCGCGGGCGACGTCCGCCAGGCGATCGAGGGCTCCGGCACGCTCGATCGCGCCGACGTCTGGGGCATGCGCAAGCTGGCCTATGAGATCAGCCAGCGGAACGAGGCGGACTACCGCTATTACCGCTTCCAGGGCGAGCCGGAACTGCTCGAGCGGCTCGACCACAACCTCAAGATCATCGACGGGGTCCTGCGCTTCCGGATCTTCAAGGTCGATCCCGACGCTCCGAGCAACCCGCCGCCCACCTCGGATCGGCCGGCGTCAGTCGGCGACGGGCGCGGCGATCGCGATGACCGTCCGCGGCGCTCACGTCGCGACGACCGCGACGACTAAGCGGCTTCGCACTTTCCGGCTTTATCCCGACGTGGGGGGAGAGACCAGCCGGGCGGCTGCTTAAGATCGCTGTTCGGAATCGAAAGGAAGAGGAGCTGAGTCACGTGGCAGCCAGCAACATCAATACGGTCGTGATCACCGGGAACCTGACGAAGGACCCCGAACTGCGCTCGACCCCCGGCGGGACCGCCGTCTGCAAGCTTCGAGTGGCCGTCAACAGCCGTCGCAAGGACGGTCAGAGCGGCGAGTGGGTCGACAAGCCCAACTACTTCGACGTCACCGTCTGGGGAGCACAGGGCGAGAACTGCGCGCAATACCTGTCGAAGGGCCGGCCGGTTGCGGTCGAGGGACGGCTCGACTGGCGGGAGTGGGAAGCACAGGACGGCTCAAAGCGTCAGGCGGTCGAAATCATCGCCAACAGCGTGCAGTTCCTCGGCTCGCGCTCGGACAACCCCAGCGGCGGCGGAGGCAACGGCTTCCAGCCGCAGTCGGACGTTCCCGCCGACACCTCGGACTTCGAGGGCGCCGGTGTCGGCTCCGGCGGCGGCTCGGACGACGACATCCCGTTCTAGCCGGCGGGCGCCGGAATGAGGCCGAGCTGCTCGAGCATCAGCAGCCGGTCGAACATCAGGTTGAACGAGACGTGCTTTCCGTCGCGGAAGCGGAGCACCTGTATGTAGTTCAGGCTGACCGGGCGGCCGGTCGGCTCGAACTCACCCGCTGGGCTGCGGAGCACCCCGTCGTGGGTGCCGGTGAAGGTTCCCTCCTCGACGGCCACGTCACCGGTGATCTGCACGTCGTCGACCTCGACGTGGGCGTCCGAGAAGGCTCCGAACCAGCCGGCGTAGAACTCGACGCAGGCCTTCTTGCCCTCTCCTCGCATCCCGCCCGGTGCAGTGAAGACGGCATCGTCGGCGAGCACCTCAGCGAACCCGTCGATGTCATGGGCGTTGAAGGTGTCTGTCCCGCGCTCGAAAGCCTCGCGAGTGGTCATGGTCATCGGACCCTCCTTTGATCGAATGGGCGATCGTCCTCCAAGGGCCTAAAGGGACTGTTAGGTCCCTTCCATAGAGCCGCCGAGCGTCTACGGATAGATGCTGGCGAGGTCATCCGTGATCTCGATGACCTCGTCGAGCCGGGTGCGGTCGAAGGCCTGACGAACGCCGCCCGGCGGGCGGACGACCGCGAACCGCCGGCCATTCTCGAGCGCCCTGGCGTGAGCCGCGGCCACCGCGCCCATGCCGGTCGAGTCCATGAAGGTCAGGCGGCTGAGGTCGATGACCAGCAGCTCGGGCTCGCCGGATTCGATCTCAGTCAGCGCCACGGTCACCTGATCGACGACCTGGATGTCGAGATCGCCTCGAATGCTGACCAGCGCGCTGGTGCCCGCGGTCTCGGTCGCGAGATCGAAGTTGAGCATCGGGCGCATTTAAGCCGACCATCGCTACCATTCGCGCCGCTCCATGGCACGACAGCAGCGACAGACGCAGACGGGTGGCGGACGCAGGCGCCGCGGTCTCAGCGATCGCGGGAGGCCGCGCAAGTACACTCGGATCAACGCCGAGACGATCGACTACAAGGACCTGAACCTGCTGCGGCGGTTCATCTCCGACCGCGGCAAGACCCGCTCCCGGCGCGTCACGGGGCTCTCCAGGAAGCACCAGCAGCAGCTGGCCCTGGCGGTGAAGCGAGCCCGCGAGCTGGCCCTGCTGCCGTACGTCGGCGAGCGCTGAGCCAATGGCCCAAGCTGTTCTGCTGAAGGACGTGGAGGGGCTCGGCGAAGCCGGTACCGCCGTCGACGTCTCACCCGGCTACCTGCGCAACTACCTCGTGCCGCGCAAGCTGGCGCAGCCCGCCACCAAGGGAGCGCTCGAGGAGGCACAGCGAAAGCGCGAGCGCGCCGAGGAGGCCGAGCGACAGGCCGCGGAGCGCGCCGGCGAGACCTCGGCGCTCCTCTCCAAGACCGTCCTCACCATCACGCACCGCGCCGGCGAAGACGGCAAGCTCTTCGGCTCGGTCACCTCGAGCGAGATCGCGGACGCGATCCAGGCCGCGCGCGGGCTCAGGGTCGATCGCAAGAAGATCCGCCTGGAGGAACCGATCCGCGAGACCGGCACCTACATGGTCGACGTCGAGGTCGGCGGCGG
>DASTAI010000209.1:0-2009 GCA_035712865.1 Solirubrobacterales bacterium | reverse complement strand
GGGGCTGTCATGGCTCGACGGATCCCAAGGGACGAATCGCTGGCGCGAGTCCACGGCGTGGGCGCGCTCTTCTCGGCGGCCTACGGCAACGTGGGCTCGTCGATCTACTACGCCCTGGGCGTCACCGCCGCCTTCGCGCTCGGGCTGACGCCGGTCGCGTTCATCATCGCCGGCCTGATCTTCACGGCCACGGCGGCCACCTACGCGGAGGCGACGGTGATGTACCCGGAGGCGGGTGGATCGTCGAGCTTCGCTCGGCACGCCTTCAACGAGCTGATCAGCTTCTTCGCCGCTTGGGGCCAGATGCTCAACTACATCATCACGGTCGCCATCTCGGCGTTCTTCGTGCCGCACTACCTGGCGGTCTTCTGGGCGCCGCTCGGGGAGTCGCCCGGCGACATCCTCGGCGGCGTCGCCGTCGTCGTCCTCCTCGCCGCCCTCAACATCAAGGGGACGCAGGAGTCGTCGCGGCTGAACCTGATCCTCGCCATCGCCGATCTCCTCACGCAGGTGATCCTGGTGATCATCGGGCTGGTTCTCGTCTTCAGCCCGAGCATCCTCGTCGACAACATCCACCTGGGCGTGGCGCCGTCGTGGGGCGACTTCCTGCTCGGAATCGCGGTCGGCATGATCGCCTACACCGGGATCGAGACGATCTCGAACATGTCCGAGGAGGCGAAGGACGCCCCGAGGACCGTGCCGAAGGGAGTCGGCCTGACCGTCCTCGCCGTCCTCGGGCTCTACGCGCTGCTGCCGCTGATCGCCCTCTCGGCGATGCCGGTGCATCACCTCGCCGACGGCAGCTACGCCACGGATCTCGGCTCGAAGTTCGCCGACGACCCGGTCCTGGGAATCGTGGAGAACCTCGGCCTCAACGCCGGGCTGACCAACATCCTGCGCTACTACGTCGGCGTCCTGGCGGCGGTGATCCTGCTGATCGCCACCAACGCGGGGCTGATCGGCGTCTCCCGTCTCACCTTCTCGATGGGTCACTACCGGCAGCTTCCGGAGCGGCTGCGCCAGATCCACCCGAAGTTCCGCACGCCCTACGTGGCCATCCTCGTCTTTTCGGGCATCGCGATCATCACCATGATCCCGGGAGAGACCAAGCTGCTGGCGACCCTCTACTCGTTCGGCGCGATGCTCTCCTTCACGATCGCCCACGTCTCGTTGATCAAGCTGCGGCAGCGCTACCCGGACAAGGAGCGGGAGTGGAAACCGCCGGGAAGCGTGCGCGCCTTCGGCTTCGACCTGCCGCTGACCGCGGTATTCGGGGGGCTCGGCACGTTCGCCGCGTGGATCGTGGTCATGGTCCTCAACCCGAGGACACTCGTGATCGGGACGATCTGGATGGTGCTGGGGACGGCGATCTACCTGCTCTACAGGCGTTCGCTGGGCCTCTCGCCGACGCAGACCCACAAGGTGCTTCTACCCGAGCCGTTGGGGGTCGAGGAGATCGAATACAAGAGCGTTCTCGTCGCCTTCGAGGAGGACGAGCCCTTCAACGAGCAGACGATGGTGACAGCGGTAAAGCTCGCCGCGAAGCGGCGGCGGGCCCTCCACGTGATCGCGATCGTGACGGTCCCGAACAACCTGCCGCTCGACGCCCCACTCGGCCGGCAGGAGGAGGATGCGCGGTCGAAGATCGAGCAGGCCAAGCTGATCGGGGGGCTGCGCGTCAGTGGCCATGTGCACCGGTCGCGGCCCAATCAGGCCGGCCATTCGATCGCCGAGGAGGCTCGTCAGCTGAAGGCCAGCGCGCTCGTCATGGGGCTCCGGTACCGAAACGGCGCTCCCCTCTACGGCAAGACGCTGCAGACGGTTCTCGCCGAGCGCCCGACCCGGGTGATCGTCGTCGGGGAGCCGGAGCGCGCCCGCTCCACGGCCCCCGCGGAGCCGCCGCCGGTCGCCTCTCCGGCCTGAACCCTACGTCTGGATCACGACCAGGATGAGGAGTAGTGCGCCGAGGACGACGCCGGCGGCGGTGAAGAGCGCGAGGATGCGGTCAT
>DASTAI010000208.1:0-2150 GCA_035712865.1 Solirubrobacterales bacterium | reverse complement strand
AGCGGGGGCAAGCAAGTGGATTGCGCTCTGACTCGCTCATCCGACCGTCAGCTCGACCTCGCTGACCTGACCGTCGTCGATGCGGAAGCCGCGCAGCGGCTCCTCTCCCTCCGCCAGCGACAGGATCAGGTAGATCGAGTCGGGATAGGTGGCGAGGTTGATGTCAGTCTGCGAGGGATAGGCGGGACTAGCGGTGTGGGAGTGATAGATCGCGAGCATCTCCTCGTCGTTGTCGGGGATCTCGCGGAAGGTGATCCGGAAGAGGTCGTTGGGATCGAGCGTGTAGCGAAGCGGGCTGTGCTCGGCGTTGGTCGCGCGATAGAGCGTGGTCGCCTCGCCGTCATTTCCGCCGAGGATCCCGCAGCACTCGTTCGGCGCCTCCTCCCGGGCGTGCTCGACCAGCCCGTCATAGACGCTCTGGGTGATCTTCATCAGTAGAAGACGACGCCTTCGCGCCTCGGCGGCTCGGTGATGTCGCCCGCTTCGTCGCCGATCAGGTCGGGGTTCTCGCGGCCCTTCTCCCACAGCAGGTCATCGAGGACCGGAGGCGAGATGTCCGCCTCCTCGGCCACCTGCTTGAAGGCCTCGCGCGTGGCCTCCCGGACCTCGTCCACGTCGCCCTGCTCGACCAATCCCGACCGCAGCGCGAGCCGCATCAGGACGTTGTCGGCCGACACCTCCCAGTTCTCGGGGTCGGAGACCTCGAGCCAACCCCGCCGCTCCCAGATCTTGGCGGCGAGGAAGGCCTTCTTGCGCAGTGGATCGGCGAACGCATCGAACTGGCTCAATCGGAACAGGACTCCGCCCTGGCCTCCGAGAGTCCCGCCGGACGCTTCGATCAGAGCCTCGGCCTGGCCGCCGTAGTCCTTGAGCATCCCCTTGGCCAGGTCGTCCCATAGCTTCGCCCGGCGCTCGGGGTCGTGGAGCGTGTCCTGCCCCGCCCTGAAGACGGCGGCGATCGCCTCCGCCGGCACTCCCAGCAGCGAGCGCGCAGTCAGCGCGCCCGGGGCACGCCGTTCGGCACGGAGGCCGAGCGCCCAGAGCAGGGCGCTGCCCTCATAGGGGCCCTCGCCGTCGACCTCGTGCGGCTCGGTGTAACCCGTCTGGTGGTCGATGGCAGCGAGAAAGAGCGCCGCGTCGGGATGCGGCACCTCCTCGAAGGTCGGCGGTTCGTAGTCGGCCGCCAGCTCTTGCACGCGCGCGACCACGCGCTTCAGTGCATCCGGATCGGTCATGCCAGAGAAAGGCTACGAGAGCCGGGCTACCACCAGACGGTGGAGTCGATGTCCTCGAGCTCCTCGATCGGCCTGGTGTAGATGCCGGACGAGAGGTACTTCCAGCCGTCGTCGGGGACGAGGAAGACCACATTCCCCTCGTCCAACTCGGAGGCGATCCGGTTCGCGACGTAGGCGATCGCGCCGGAGGAGACCCCGGCGAACATCCCCTCCTCGTGGAGGAGCTTCCGCGTCCAGAGGATCGCGTCGAGGTTCGAAACCAGGATCTTCCGATCGAGCAGGGAGAGGTCGATGATCGGCGGGATGAAGCCGTCGTCGAGCGAGCGAAGGCCTTGGACCAGCTCCCCCTGCATGGGTTCAGCCGCCACGATCTTTGTGTCGGGGTTCTCCTCCTTGAGGCGCCGGCCGTTGCCCATCAGGGTCCCGCCCGTGCCGAGCCCCCCGACGAAGGCCGTGACGACGTCGAGCTCGTCGAGGATCTCCTTCGCGGTGCCCTCGTAGTGCGCGCGAGGGTTCGCCTCGTTGCCGTACTGGTAGGGCATGTAGTACGAGGCGTCGGCCTCGGCCATCTCCAGGGCGAGCTCGACCGCGCCATTCGATCCCTTGTCGCCCTCGGAGTAGACGATCTCCGCGCCGTACATGTGAAGCAGCTGGGTGCGCTCCTCGGTGACGTTGTCGGGCATCACCACCTTCAGCGGATAGCCCTTGCGCTGGCAGATCATGCCCAGCGAGATCCCGGTGTTGCCCGAGGTCGGCTCGAGGATCGTGTGCCCGGGCTCGATCGCGCCGCGCGCCTCGGCGTCCTCGATCATGTACTTGGCGACGCGGTCCTTGACCGAGCCGGTCGGGTTGCGGCCCTCGAGCTTCGCCCAGAGGCGGACCTCCGGCTTCGGCGTCAGTCGCGGCAGCTCGACC
>DASTAI010000207.1:0-3213 GCA_035712865.1 Solirubrobacterales bacterium | reverse complement strand
CGGCGGTGATGTCGATGCCCCGCAGCAGCGGGAAGGCGCAGTCCTGGAGCTCCATCGCGGTCCCCTCGGCGGCCGTGAGGGCGTCGGGGATCTCCAGCAGCCGCAGGCTCACCTGGGTGTCCGAGCCGAGCATCTCCCCCGCGGCGATGCGGAAGAGGAGCGCGTAGCCGATCTGGCCTGCGGCGCCGGTGACGGTCACGTTGACGGGGCCGTCGGTCATGTCATCTCCTTCTGCAAGTTCTCGTCGATGGAAGCGAGGAAGTCCTCGGTGGTCTGGAATTCCTGGTCCGGTCCGATCAGCAGCGCGAGGTCCTTGGTCATCTTCCCGCTCTCGACGGTTTCGATGCAGACGCGCTCGAGCGTCTCGGCGAACTCGGTGACCCCGGGGGTGTCGTCCATGCGCCCCCGCGCCCCCAGCCCGCGGGTCCAGGCGAAGATCGAGGCGATCGGGTTGGTCGAGGTCTTCTCCCCCTTCTGGTGCTGGCGGTAGTGGCGGGTGACCGTGCCGTGGGCGGCTTCGGCCTCGACCGTCTTCCCGTCGGCCGTCATCAGCACGCTCGTCATCAGCCCGAGCGAGCCGAAGCCCTGCGCGACGGTGTCGGACTGCACGTCGCCGTCGTAGTTCTTGCAGGCCCAGACGTAGCCGCCCTCCCACTTGAGGGCAGCGGCGACCATGTCGTCGATCAGCCGGTGCTCGTAGGTCAGGCCCTTCGACTCGAACGCGTCCTTGAACTCGGCGTCAAAGACTTCCTGGAAGAGATCCTTGAAGCGGCCGTCGTACGTCTTCAGGATCGTGTTCTTGGTCGACATGTAGACCGGGAACTCGCGATCGAGGCCGTAGCGGAAGGAGGCCCGCGCGAAGTCCCGGATCGAGTCGTCGCGGTTGAACATCGCCATCGCGATGCCGCCGCCGTCCTCGGCGGGGAAGTCGTAGACGTCGAGCTCGATCGGGCCCTGGGTGTCGTCGCTGGGCTCGAACGAGAGAACGAGCCGGCCGCCCCCCTCGGGGATCAAGGTGTCCGTCGCCCGGTACTGGTCGCCGAAGGCATGACGGCCGATCACGATCGGCTTCGTCCACCCCGGTACCAGCCTGGGCACGTTGGAGATCACGATCGGCTCGCGGAAGATGACCCCCCCGAGGATGTTCCGGATCGTGCCGTTCGGCGAGCGATACATCGCCTTGAGGCCGAACTCCTCCACCCGCGCCTCGTCGGGCGTGATCGTGGCGCATTTGACCCCCACCCCGTGCTCCTTGATCGCGTTCGCGGCGTCGACGGTGATCTGGTCGTCGGTCTCGTCCCGCTTCTGGATCGAGAGGTCGTAGTAGCGCAGGTCGACGTCGACGTACGGCAGGATCAGCCGGTCCTTGATGAACGCCCAGAGGATCCGGGTCATCTCGTCGCCGTCGAGCTCGACCACCGGATTTTTGACCTCGATTTTCGCCACGGGGCGGGCGATGCTAGCGCTGGAGCCATCGCTGCCGCCGACGGGCCAGAGCCCGGCGCCGCTGATTCTCGCCCGTCACCGTTATCTTCAAAACGGTGAGCACCGTGGGAGGAGAGCGGAAGATCGCGACGATGCTGTTCGCCGATCTGGTCGGCTCGACTCGGCTTGCGACACAGCTCGATCCGGAGGATCTCCGGAGCCGGCTGGAGCCCTTCTTCGAGGCCGCGCGGAGCGCCCTCGAGGAGCACGGCGGGACCGTCGAGAAGTACATCGGCGATGCGGTGATGGCCGTCTTCGGCGCCCCCGTCGCGCACGGCGACGATCCGGACCGCGCGGTGGCGGCGGGTCTCGCGGTCGCCGAGCGGGTGTCCGAGCTCGACGGCGAGCTCACCGTCCGGGTCGGGATCGAGACCGGAGAGATCCTCTCGGTACAGGGCGCCGGCGACCTTCGCGTCACGGGCGAGGCCGTGAACGCCGCCGCCCGCCTGCAGCAGGCCGCCAAGCCGGGCGAGGTGCTGGTCGGCGAGCGAGCGGCCCGCGCCTGCCGGAAGGCAAGGCTCGAGGAGAACGGCGCGGTCGAGGCGAAGGGGATCCCGGATGCTCTGAGCGCCTACCGGGCGGTCGCGGTCGAGCCCGAGACCGCCATGTCGGGTGTCCCGCTCGTCGGCCGGGACGACGACCTCGACATGCTCCGCCTGATCGCGAGGCGCGCTGAGCGCGAGCGCCTGCCGCAGCTGGTCACGGTGATCGGCGAGGCGGGGATCGGCAAGACGCGGCTCGGCGCCGAGCTCTTTCGCGAGCTCCGCTCCGGCCCGGACCCGTGGCGGACGATGGTCGGACGCAGTCCGCCCTACGGCGAGGGCATCGCCTTCTGGGCACTCGGCGAGATCCTGCGCGACGCCGCGGGGCTCTCAACGGACGCGCAGCCCGGCGAGGTCGAGGCCGCGCTGGCCGAGAAGCTCGCGGACCTCGGCGCAAGCGACGCCGACCAGGTCGCGACCGGGCTCACCGTGGCCATCCGGGGCGCCCCCGACTGCGACGCCGAGGAGGAGCTCGGCCGGGCCTGGCGCCGCTTCGTCGCGTTGCTCGCGACCGACCGGCCGCTCGCGATCGGCGTCGACGACGCGCACTGGGCGGACGAGGGAACCCTGGAGCTGCTGGAGGACGTCGCCTACGGGATTCACGACTCACCGATCCTGGTCCTCTCGACCAGCCGCCCGGAGCTGGCGGAGCGCCGGCTCCAGTTCGGCCGGGCCGCCCGCAACAACACCCAGCTCGAGCTGCTGCCCCTGGACATGCGGGCGGCCACGCGGCTCGCGGAGCTGCTGCTCCCGGATCACCGCAGGGAAGAGGCCGGGCGAATCGCCGACGCCGCGGGCGGCAACCCGTTCTTCACCGAAGAGGTCTCCCGTCGGATCGGCGAGGACGGTGCCGATGCAGCGGTCGCGATCCTGCCGGACACGGTGCAGGCTGCGATCGCCGCACGCATCGACCAGCTGCCGGCCGAGGAGAAGCGGACGCTCCAGTACGCGTCCGTCCTCGGGCACACCTTCTCTCAGGGGCCGCTCGGGGACCTGCTCGAGGCCGATCCCACGGATTGGCTCTGGTCGCTGCGGCGACGGGCGCTGATCCAGGAGCGCACGGGCTCCGAGGCGGGGCACTACGTCTTCCGCCACCAGCTGATCCGAGAGGGCGCCTACAACTCGCTTCCTCGCCGGGAGCGGGCGGAGCTTCACGAGCGCGCGGTGGAGGCGCTCCGGGCGCGTG
>DASTAI010000206.1:0-2404 GCA_035712865.1 Solirubrobacterales bacterium | reverse complement strand
GGACCTACGGGCGGACCGACGACAAGGTCGTCACCTACTTCATGTTCGGCGTGATCGCGTTCTTCGCCGTCCTGGTGACCGTCCTGGCGCTGATCCAGATTCGCCTCGATAACCGCAAAGAGAGGCGCACCGAAGACCTAGAGCGCCTCGGAAGCCGCTAACCGCCTGCGGGATGGGGCTCGCTGGGGACGATCGCGTCGCCGATTCACGAACGCGCCGGCGGCGGGTTTCGGCGACCCGGTTCGGTGGCGGGGACGCCGACGTGGTGCCGTTTCGCCGGCGCCGGGAGAGCGTGGCAGAGCGGCTCGAGCGCGAGTGGGACGAGCGCGAGCGCGCCGCGAGCGCGCGGCGCGAAGAGGTGGAGAGGAAACGGGCGGCGCGCGATCGCGCGATCCAGGAGCGGCTGGAGCAGCGCCAGCGAGCGCGCCTGGAGCGGCTGCGGCGGGAGCGGGCCGAGAGCGAGCGCCGCGAGCGGTTCGTCTGGTCGCGACGGAAGCGCGCGCAGCGGCCGCGCCCCGAGCGGGCGAGGCCGGAGCGCAGGTCGAAGCCGGAACCGAGCCCTGAGGCCAAGCCCGAGCCGGCGCGGGCGCGGATCGATCCCGGTGTCGAGGGCCCGGTCAGAAAGCGCGAGCGTGCGGCCGAGAACCGGCGCCGGACCGCCGTCCTTCGCCGCGGACTGTTCTGGCCGACGGCAAAGGCCGGGTTCGCCCTGACGCTGGTGGTCGGCCTGGGCGCCGGGCTGGGCTCCGTGCTCGGGCTGCCCGTCCCCGGCCTCGACGCCGGAGCGGGCCGGCAGTCGCTCGCGAGCAGCGCCGCGATCTTCGGCGTCGACTCCGGGACCCCGCCGGGGCTGGGGGCCGGCTACGTCTTCCCCCTGATCGGGCCGCACGACTTCGGCGACAAGCTCGCCCGCTTCGGCGCCCCGCGCTACGGCCACATCCACGAGGGGCAGGACATCTTCGGCAAGGTGGGGACGCCGGAGGTGGCGGTCCATGACGGGGTGGTGGTCGACCGCGGCAAGAGCTCCGACCCCGACTCCGGTGGGCGCGGCAACTTCCTCACCATCTACAGCCCCCGCGACAACCACAGCTTCGTCTACATGCACATGCTCAGGCCATCGCCCGTGGTGGTCGGCTAGCAGGTCCATGCCGGACAGTTGGTCGGGCGGCTGGGGTGCACGGGCTCCTGCGAGGGACCGCATCTGCACTTCGAGGTCCGGGTCGGCAGGGCGACGCCCGGGGCCGAGACCAAGGCGGTCGACCCGCTCGCCTACCTGCATCAGTGGCCGCAGGCCACTCCGGGCTAGGGACCACACTCCCAGCGCTCGGCATAGGATCGGGCCATGGCCGAGGTCACCTACGAGCGGCAGGGCGCGGCGGCGGTGATCACGATCGACCGGCCGGAGCGGCGCAACGCCGTCGATCCGAACACGGCGGACCAGCTGCTCGACGCCTATCGCCGGTTCGAGGACGACGACGAGGCGAGGATCATGATCCTCACCGGGGCCGGCGACCAGGCCTTCTGCGCGGGCGCCGACCTCAAGTCGGTGGCCGCGGCGATGAACGACGAGGGCATCGCGAAGGAGTGGCTGAAGCCCCGGCCGGACGGACCGCTCGGCTTCAGCCGCCTGACGCCGTCGAAGCCGACGATCGCTGCGATTTCGGGCTGGGCACTGGCCGGCGGACTGGAGCTGGCCCTGTGGTGCGACCTCCGCATCGCCACCGAGACGGCCAAGCTGGGGTTTCCCGAGCGGCGCTGGGGCGTCCCGCTCATCGACGGCGGCACGCAGCGGCTGCCGCGCATCGTCGGGATGGGTCGCGCCATGGACATGATCCTCACCGGGCGGATCGTCGAGGCGGATGAGGCCCTGTCGATCGGCCTGTTGACCGAGGTGGTCCCTCCCGGCAAGCACCTGGAGCGGTCGCTGGAGATGGCCGAGGGCCTCGCCGCCTTCCCGCAGGAGACGATGCTCGCCGACCGCCGCTCTGCGCTCGAGGGGTCCGGCCTTCCCCTCGAGGATGGACTGGCGCGCGAGGCCGAGATCGGCGGCGCGGTCACGGGTGTCGGGGTCGAGGGCGCCGCCCGCTTCGCCGCCGGCGAGGGCCGCGGCGGCAAGGGCGCCGGCGTCTGACCCGATTTCGTGCGATTGACCCCCGGATTCCGGGGGCTGATCGCTCGAAACTCATTTCGCGACGGCCCGGAGAGTCATGACCACGTGATCGCGGTCATAGGTCACCTGAGCATGCGTGAATCTCAGGACGGTGAAACCGGCAGTGAGCAGGGGCTGATCTCGGCGCCGATCTTTCGTCTGCTGCGAGGCTGTGCGGTGATATCGGAGCCCGTCCGTCTCCACCACCAGTCGCAATTCAGGCCAGAAGAAGTCCACCCTGAATCCGCTCACGCT
>DASTAI010000205.1:0-4762 GCA_035712865.1 Solirubrobacterales bacterium | reverse complement strand
CGGCGGAGATCCTGGCGCTGCGCAACCGGACCGAGACCGAGCAGTACATCGTGGCCGAGGTCCAGCGCGTCTACCGCACCCAGGGCGTCGACATCAACGACAAGCACATCGAGCTGATCGTTCGCCAGATGCTGAAGAAGGTGCGGGTGGAGTCCAAGGGCTCGACCGAGCTGCTGCCCGGTCAGTTGGAGGATCGCCTGATCTTCGACGCGATCAACGAGAAGCTCAAGGGCAAGAAGACGAAGACGCCGGCGCGTGCCGAGGAGGTCATCCTCGGGATCACGAAGGCGTCCCTCGCCACCGAGTCCTTCCTCTCGGCCGCCTCATTCCAGGAGACGACCAAGGTCCTCACCGACGCCGCCCTCGAGGGCAAGCGCGACCGGCTGATGGGCCTGAAGGAGAACGTGATCATCGGCAAGCTGATCCCGGCCGCCACCGGCCTGAAGCACTACCGCTCGCTTCAGATCGAGCCGGTGGAGCCGGCCCAGCCTCCCGCCGAGGAGTTCTCCGAGGAGGAGCTCGCCAAGGAGCTCGATCTCGCCGGCGACGGCGACGGGTCTCCGATGGAGGGCTTCGGCCCCTCGTTCGCCGAGGAGCTCGAGGAGCTTGCTTCGGAGATCGAGACGCCGGGCGCCGGGCAGGCCGCCGGTACCGGCGACGGCAAGGAATCCTCCGAGAACACCTAAGCGGGTAGGCGGGCGGGGCCTGTCGCCGCAGGGACCGTCCCAAGCATGCGCGAACACGCGCATGCTTGGGCCCCACCTACGGCGCCACCCGCCCGACTATCGCTCTGGTTGACGGATCAGCTTCGCTGCGGTGGCGGCGGGCTGACTCCTTGCCCTTATGCGGATTGGGTCAGGCCGACTAGGTGGCCTTCCGGGTCCGTGAAGAGGCCGATCGTCAGTCCCTCCACGGGTGAGTCCGGTCCCATCACGCGGGCTCCGCCCAGCTTCTCGACCTGATCGAGCGAGGCGCCGACGTCCGGCACCTCGATATAGAAGGTGACGTGGCCCTCGTACCCCTCGGGCCCCACCCCGATGCCGCCGCCGATGCCGATGCCCTCGGAGTTCAGGTTGCCGTCACGCGGCACGAGCGCGTAGGGCGGCACTCCCTCTTGGGTGGCCTCGGGCGGCTCGTCGTAGCTCCACCCGGCGACCTCCGAGTAGAAGCTCTTGAGCGCGTCGTAGTCCTTGCCCACCACCTCGAAGTGAACGACTGGCTGTCCCATGGCTAGCTCCTTTCAGATGCAGCTGGATGGCTCTCTGCCCACTCGACGATGCGCTGCGACTCGTTGATCACCTCACCGTCGTCCGTGACGAGCACGGGGACCGCTGGGCTGCCGGTCAGCCCCTGCACCTCGCGGCGCCCGTCGGTCATCAGCTTGATCGGACCGATTCCGAGCCCTCGAACCTTCTGCACCTCGGGGTCGTAGCCGGCGTCGACCAGGGCCTTGTACGCGTTGTGACAGGGGTGCCCGCGGGGCGGGCGAAGCGTCTGGATCGTCGTCCAGCAGACGTAGAGCTTCATGCCCCGGTGGGGGTGTGCTCGCGGCGCTCGTGACCGGCGACGCCCGGGGCGAGTCGAGGCTTCACCACCGGTGTGCGCGTCCGACGCTCGGGCGGGTAATCCGGGCGGGTCTGGGCGGCACCGCCGTGCGGCCCGCGCGTACGAGGCCCGGGCTTCGTCGGATCGCGCCGGAAGCGCCGGAAGCTGTGGTCGTCCGACTCGCCGGGGAGGTCCTCGACCTGCGGCTCGTCCTTCACGGCCCAATAGATCAGCCACATGCCGTAGAGGACCGGGATCTTCAGGATCACGGCCAAGAAGATGATCGGCACCACCTCTCCCATCCCGGCGAGTCTACCCCCGATCGGACGGCCTCCTAACCAGGCCGAAATCCGTCGCGCGCCCAGGACTCGAGGGCCCCCACGTGCGCCTCGGTCAGCCCCACGTCGGATTCGGTGGGCACGAGCAGCGTCGGCGCCTCCCGTCTCTCGCTCCACTCGTAGCAGCTCCCGTCCAGGCTGTCGTCGATCCAGGCGAGCGGGCGTGACCCGGAGTACTCCCCGAGCGCCTCGAGCTTCCAGTGGGCCGTTCCGAAGCGGGCCCGTCCGTCGAAGGTGAGATACGGCAGCTCGGGCACTCCCAGGATGTTCGGAAGGTGGTCGTTCGCCCGATCCTCCCAGCCGCTCGCCCAGACGAGCTCGTAGCTCTCGGCGAGGCGGTTGAGGCGCGGGCCGTTCTCCAGCGCGATGCAATGGAGCATCCCGTCGATCAGGTGGAATTCGCCGGGCGCGGCAGCCGGACTGAGCCGGCCCGGCTCGACCGCCTGGTCGAAGCCGAAGAGGCTGATCACGCCGTCGATGTCGACGGCGAGGATGGGCCTGCCGTCGGCGAAGTTGCGAGACACGGGCATTGGCATCGGCAGACTACGCCGGTCGCTACCATGCACCGCCGTGCCGAACACCAATCAGCTCGTCCGCAAGGGACGAACCCACAAGAGGAAGAAGCAGTCGACACCGGGCCTGAAGTCCGGCCAGGGTCGCAAGAAGCGCGTCGCCGCACCGCAGCGGCGGGGCGTCTGCACCCGTGTCGCGACCGTGACGCCGAAGAAGCCGAACTCGGCGCTTCGCAAGATCGCCCGCGTCCGGCTCACCAACGGCCTCGAGGTGACGTGCTACATCCCCGGTGAGGGGCACAACCTTCAGGAGCACTCCGTTGTCCTCGTGCGCGGCGGCCGGGTCAAGGATCTCCCGGGCGTCCGCTACAAGGTCGTCCGCGGCGCACTCGACGCCGCCGGGGTCTCCGACCGCAGGCAGGGCCGTTCGCTCTACGGAGTGAAGGCCTCCTAGGATGCCGCGCCGCAACCAGGCCACGATCCGGCTGCTCGAGCCCGACTCCGTCTACCGGAGCCGGATCGTCCAGCAGGTGATCAACAAGGTGATGGTGGCCGGCAAGAAGTCGCTCGCCGAGCAGATCACCTACGACGCCCTCGCGCTGGTCGGCGAGCGGACCGGCAACAACCCCGTGGAGGAGCTGGAGAACTCGATCAAGCAGCTCACCCCGGTTCTCGAGGTTCGCTCACGCCGCGTCGGCGGTGCCACCTATCAGGTGCCCGTCGAGGTTCCCGCTCGACGCGCGCGGACGCTGGCCGTCCGCTGGCTGGTCGAGTTCTCTCGCGCCCGCGGTGAGAAGTCGATGGCCGAGCGGCTCGCCAACGAGATCCTCGACGCATCGAAGCAGCAGGGCAATGCGTGGAAGCGGAAGGACGACATCTACCGCATGGCCCAGGCCAACAAGGCCTTCGCGCACTACCGCTGGTAGGGCGGGTCTTCCCTCTGTAGCGGCGCCTGCAGTCCCTCGTCCGTAGGCCTTCGCGACCGGGTTCGCCGGCGGCCGCTTCGGGGCTGGCCGCCTTTCGACTTGGCGGCTCCCGGCTTGATCGTCGCCAACGCGCCGCCGCAGACGGTGAGGACCAGCGCGCCGATCAGCTCCAGCCAGAAGCCGGCGACGGGCTTCGCCTCGGCGTCGATGAACGACTGGCGCGGATCATCGAGCGTGCCGATCTTGTTGACGTCGGGGAGGTCTCCGATCAGGAAGATGAGGAGGGCGATCAGGCCGCAGACCGCGACCGCCATCGCCGCGACCTGCCGCAACTGCTCATCACGCGCCGCGATGGTCGGGACCAACAGGAGCAGCGCGAAGATCGCGAGCACCAGCGTCGCGTAGCCGTGCTGGTCCTTCGAGCTGATCGCCTGGAGGGCCTCGCCGCCCGGCGGGGTGAGATGGAAGATGTCGGTGAACTGGGAAGCGCCGAGCATCGCGGCCGCGAGGGCACAGGCGAGCACGAGCAGGGTCTCGGTGCGCGGGAGCCTCTTCACTGCTCTGCCTGGAGGTCCGGGTAGATGCCCCCGACCTCCCGGTGCGGCGCGCGCCGCGCGGCCAGCTCCGACCTGCGTCCCCGCCGTCTCCTGTCCCCGGTCACAGCGCGAGAGTAGTGGGCGAGCAGGCCACCACAGAGGATGAGGACCGCCGAACAGGCGACCTCAGCCCAAAATCCCTCGAGAAGCTTCGCCTCGGTGCCGTTGAACGCCAGCCCGGCCCTGCCGACCTCGAGGCCTTGGGGAAGATCGATCGCGATCGCCACGGCCAGGCCGATCAGTCCGCAGGCGGCGACGCCCGCTGCCAGCCGGGGCCGGCCGCGATAGGCGGCGATCATCAAGAGGGCAGCCGCCCCTGCGACCGGCAGGAGGATCCAGAGGTGTGCGCTCCCGGCCGTCTCCCTGTCGGTGATCGGCACCGGGGCGATCTTCCCGATCTCCCCGGCGTAGTCGGGGGCGTCGACGGCGACGCCGTGGTAGTCGAAGAACTGCGAGACGCCGAGCCCCACGGCCGCGCAGACGCCGACGAAGGCGACGGTCGAGCGAGGATTGACGTGCCGACGAGTCGCCTCCACCACGGTCAACCCCGTGCTCATCAGCAGGGCCCCTCCCCAGCGCACCACGGCCTCCCCGATCCGCAGGACGCCGGCGATCAGGGCTGCGAGCAGCTGCACCACGAAGAGCAGGGCGCGGGCGACCGGCCGCCCGATCCAGCCGAAGAAGGCGGCGACGGGGGCTGCGACGGGGCGCAGACGCCGACCCGTTTGATGGGTGGCCCAGGCCAGCCGAGTGGCGAGGTCCTGCTCCGGGCGCACCTCGCGGCGGGCCCGGCGGCGCGCCTCGCGCCGTTTCCGCCGGGACATGGCGCGTGCCTGCGCGCGGGT
>DASTAI010000204.1:0-7446 GCA_035712865.1 Solirubrobacterales bacterium | reverse complement strand
CACCGCCGGGCCATGCTTCGCCGCCTCCGCCCGGATCGCTTGGTTGACGTCGTCCGCGATCGGCTTGCGGGCCGGGTCGCGCTGGGTCGGGACCGTCAGCCAGTAGATCCTCTGGACTCCGCCCTGGAGGTAGTTGTCCATCATCTGGCCGACCCGGGAGCGGAAGATCGCCTCCCACTGCGGACCGCAGCAGCTCACCTGCGCGCCGCTGGCGTTGGGCATCGGGTAGCCCTCATTGGCGCCGATGAAGAGCACGACCGCGTTGGGATCGTCGTTCGCCGCCTGGGTCGATGAGAGCTGGCCCCAGTCGACGAGGCCGGTGTTGGAGATCCCGGTCGCGAGGTGGGGGTCTCGGGTCACCTGGACCCCCGCGCCCTGGTCGGCGAGCTTCCGGGCGATCTCGATGTCGAGCGGGGTCGAGAGCGAGTCGCCCGTGACCAGCAGGCGGTGGAGCGGCTGGGGGGTGGTCGGTGCCGGTGCCGGGATCGGACCGGCACGCCCCTGACTGGTCCCCGCGGCGGTGAAGCTCCGACCGGAGAGCTGCTGGTCAGGCGACAGCCACGACGTGAGGTCGCGACGGATGTCCTGGAACGGGAGCTCGTCCGCGATCCAACCGGTCGGCCCCCCGACCGCCTTGACGATGTCGCGGCCGATCCCCGGCTTGAGCTCGTCGGCGGCCTTCTTCACCGAGCCGCCGGCCAAGATCACCAGCAGGAGCATCGTCAGCCCGACAGACTTGACCGCGTCCCACGCGGTGAAGCGGCGCAGGTCCCAGCGGTCGAAGCGCTCCATCAGGCTGTCGTCGCCGTGCGGCTCCCCTTCCCGCCCCGGGCGCGTCTCGGCCTCCATCTCGGCGATGGACTCGAAGTCCTCCGGGATGAGACGCTCGAGCGGGTCTTGTTGTCTTGATCTCGCCATCAGAAGCGGAAGTAGATGAACGGAGGGACGCCCTGGCTGGGTACGGTCGCGCCGACGACGATCACCACGAGGGCGAGGGCGGCGCCGAGCACGAGCGGCTGCAGGCGCCCGAACCGAAGCTCGATGCCTTCCATCGGGCGCTCGGGCAGCAGCTGCAGGCCGATCACCAGGGCGATGGCGCCCACCACCGGCACCGAGTACAGAGTGGCCGGGCCGGAGCGGACCAGCGCGGCCATGTAGTCGCCGAAGAGGCTGAGATCGGTTGACCGAAAGAGGATCCAGCCGACCACGATGAGGTTGAAGGTCACGAACCAGCGCAGCCAGCCGGGGAAGATTCGCCCCAGCCGGCCCTTGATCGCGTGCTCCGCTGACAGACCTGTCCCCTGGTAGGCGCCCCAGGCGACGAAGTTCCATGCGGCGCCGTGCCAGAGCCCGCCCAGGGTCATGGTCAACATCAGGTTGATGTAGGTGCGGACCTTGCCCTTGCGGTTCCCGCCCAGCGGGATGTAGAGGTAGTCGCGTAGGAAGCGCGACAGGGTCATGTGCCAGCGGCGCCAGAAGTCGCGGAAGCCAGTGGCCCGATAGGGGCTGTTGAAGTTTTGCGGGAAGACGAAGCCCATCAGCAGGGCGAGGCCGATCGCCAGGTCGGTGTAGCCGGAGAAGTCGCAGAAGATCTGCGCCGCGTAGCCATAGGCGGCGAGGATCGCGTCCGGCGCGCTGTAGGCCTGCGGCACGGCGAACACTGGATCCACCAGCTCGCGCGCCAGATAGTCGGCGATCATCACCTTCTTGATCAAGCCCAGCGCGACCAAGGTCAGGCCGGCGCTGACCGCCACGCGGTCGGGGTTGCGCGGCTCCTTCAGCTGAGGGAGGAACTCGCTCGCACGCACGATCGGACCGGCGACGAGGTGCGGGAAGAAGCTCAGGTAGATCGCCGCGTCGAGCAGGCTGGCCGGCTCGGTCTGGCGCCGCTTCACGTCGACGACGTAGGTGACCGCCTGGAAGCTGAAGAAGCTGACCCCCACCGGCAGCGCGATCGTGGCCAGCGGCAGCGGCATCCCCAGGCCGACCGTGTCGAGCACGTCCGAGACGTCCGTGACGAAGAAGCCGTAGTACTTGAAGACCGCGAGGATCCCCAGGTCGAAGACGACTCCCGCGGCGCAGAGCCACTTCCGTGCCCTCTCGTCCTCGGTCCGGTGGATGGAGACCGCGGCGAGCTGGCTGACCAGCGTGATCGCCCCGAGCAGCAGGCAGAAACGCGGATCCGCGGCGGCGTAGAAGACGTAGCTCGCGACGACGATGAAGGGCTTCCAGAGCGGCTGTCTGGACATCAGCGCCCAGGAGATGACCAGGACGATCGGGAAGAAGATCGCGAATTCGACTGTTGGGAAGAGCACCTGCCGTCCGCCTCTCTTCGCTCAGGGCACGCGTGAGCCGGGCGATGCTAGAGAATCCATCGGGATGAACCGCGGAGGCGTCATCGGGGGGCTCACCGCAGCGATCGCGCTCGCAACGGTTCTCGTGGCGAGCTCGGCGCCGGTGGCCCACGCCGGCTGCGGCGGGGTGGAGACCGCCAACCCCAAGCACAAGGTCGCGCCCCGCCCGCCCCTGGCCATCGGAGACTCATCGATGCTCCTCGCGCTCCCGGCCCTCTCGCGCGTCGGCTACAAGGTGAACGCCCGCGGTTGCCGGCAGTTCGCCGAGGGGCTCGGCGTCCTCCGGGACGCGCGGCGCCATCACCGGCTTCCGCATCTGGCGGTCCTGGCTCTGGGGGCCGATGCTTCGGTCTCGTCCGGGCAGATCGCGCAGGCGCGGAAGGTCATGGGTCCGAAGCGCAAGCTCGGGCTCGTCACACCGCGCGAGACGGGCGGCGGCGAGTCGAAGGACGCCGAGGTGATCCGCAACGCCGGCCAACGCGACCCCGTCCACATCAAGGTTCTCGACTGGGTGCACTACAGCGCCGGGCACGCGAGCTGGTTCCAGCCCGACGGGCTCCACCTCACCTTCAGCGGCGCAAAGGCGTTCGCGAGGCTGCTGAAGAAGCTGATTCCGCTCGCCTCGCCGGGGCCGAAGAAGAAGCCGAAGGCTGACTAGGGAAAGCGTCCGTTCCGGGCGAAGGGCAGGGCGCCCGCCAGGAACTGGGCGAAGGCGTCGGCGCCGGTGAAGTTGGGGTGGAAGAGGTCCGGCAGGAACCAGGCGCCGGGAGTCGGCTCCGCGGCGTGGTGCGAGAGGCTGTAGCTGACCCAGTCGAGGACAAAGATCCGGTGCGGGTACCGCCGCGCCGACTTGAAGAGCACATCCGTGTCCGGTGCCGGTGGCTCACCCGTGTCGGCGTTGTAGGCGGTGATCAGAGCCAGCACCCGCTTCTTACCGAGCACGCCGAGCGCCTCCGAGATCAGCCCCGGGTTCACGCCGCCGTTGCCATAGGAGTTGATCAGCACGAGGTGCGGTAGGTGGTGCTTGGCCTTGAGCTTCCGCGCCGTGTTGACCGCCTCCTTGAACCCGCGACAGCCGCGGGCATTGACCGAGTACCCGACCGCGTTCAGGTCGGGGATCGGCAGGATCATCGTCGAGTCACCGAGGGCCACCGGCGCACGCCCCTTCGGATTCGGGTCGATCTCGGCCTTGCCGCGATGGACCTTCTTGCAGCCGAAGGCGGGCTCTCCCGCCGCATGGCTGAGCGGCGTGCAGAGCAACCCGCCCGCCAGCACCGCCGCCGCCAGGATGAACCCAGCGGTGGCCGCGTCCCGCATCCTGGCCATGCGGGGGAGTCTAGAACTAGGCGCTGGTCGTTCGCCGGAGCCTGCCGCGCAGGCGGCCGACCTTACGGTCCCGGAGGATCCGCTTTGCGGCGTTGTGGCCCGCGGCTGCCATCACTCCGCCCCCGGGGTGGGTGCCGGCGCCGCAGAGATAGAGGCCGTGAACGGGCGTGGCGTAGTGGGAGAGGTCGGGAGTCGGGCGCATGAACGCCATCTGGTCGAGTCCCTGTTCCCCCTGGAAGATGTTGCCGCCCTGGAGGCCGAAGATCCGCTCGAGGTCCGGGGGGGCGAGCACCTCGCGCTCGACGATCGCGTCGGGGACGTTCGGGGCATAGCGGGCCAGATGCTCTACGCACGCGTCCCCGTAGCGCTCCCTCGCATCGCCCTCCCAGGCTTCCTCCTCGGGCGGCCCGTATTGGGTGAACATCGTCATCACCCAGCGGCCGTCGTCGGTCAGACTGGAGTCGATCGCGGATGGCAGCTCGGCCTCGACGTAGGGCTCCGTCGCGGGGCGGCCCATCAGGCAGTCCTGCCAGGCCCGCTCCAAGTAGTCGATCGAGGGGCAGAGGTTGACGCCGGTGGTGTGGAGCATCTTGTGCTGCTCCTCCGTCACGCCCTCGTAGCGGGGCGCTTCTGAGAGCACCATGTTCACCTTCACCGAGCCACCGCGCGTCCGGTAATGGCGCATGTCCTCGGCGATCTCGGAGGGGAAGCTCTCGCCACCGGCGAGGTCGAGGATCGTGGTCTTCGGATGAGCGCCCGAGGCGACGATCGGAGCTCGGATCTCCTCGCCGCTCGCGAGGGTGACGCCCACCGTCCGCCCATCACGAATGTCGACGGAGGCCACCTCGGCGTCGGTGCGGATCGTCGCGCCCGCGGACTCGGCCGAGCGCGCGATTGCCTGGCTGATCGCCCCCATCCCCCCGATCACCTGGCCCCAGACGCCCGGCATGCCATCGAGCTCGCCGAGCGCGTGGTGGAGGAGGTTGTAGGCGGTCCCGGGGGTTCGCGGGCCGGCCCAGACGCCGACCACACCGCTCGAGGCGATCGAGCCCTTCACCGCGTCGTGCTCGAACCAGTCGTCGAGCAGATCTCCCACCGACATCGTGAAGATCCGGACGAGATTGTGCACGTCGCGTTGGGAGAGCCCGGCTGCGCGGCCGGCCTCCCGCAGGAGAGCCGCGATGTCGAACGGATTCCGGGAGCCCAAAGCGGGCGGCTCGCGGAGGAGCATCGGCCGCAGGAAATCCGCAGTTCGCTCGAAGAGGTCCTCGAAGTCCGCGTACACCTCGCCGTCCTTGCGCGAATGAGCTGCGATCGAGGCGGCGGTCTGCTCGGGCTCGTTGAAGAAGAAGATCGGCCCATCGGGCGTCATCGCCGCGTAGGCCGGATCGAGGGGGATCGCGCGATAGCCGAAGTCCTTGAGCCGGAGGTCGGAGACGATCTTCGGCTGCAGCATCGAGACGACGTAGGAGGCCCGCGAGACCCGGGCTCCCGGCCAGACCTCCTCCGTCACGCAGGCGCCGCCGAGCACGTGTCGTCGCTCCAGGACGATCACGGAGAGCCCGGCGTGCGCGAGATACGCGGCGGTCGTCAGCCCGTTGTGCCCCCCACCCACGACGATCGCGTCGTAGCTCGCTGGCGGAGGCCCGGGGGTCGCCGATGCGCTGGGGGTGGGGGTGCTGGTCGCCGTCTCGATGGCGGGCACCCTATCAGATCGTTGATCTTGTAGTCAATTTCACAATCAACGTGCGAGGGCGTCCACGGCCACGCAGCCCCGCGGCTGGACGATCACCGGGTTGAGCTCGATCAGCCGCATTCCCCGCTCGAGCAGGAGATCACCCAACCGGGCGGCGAGGGCAGCGGCCGCCTCGACGTCGTGGGGATCGCCGCCCCGGCCTCCGGTGAGCAGCTCCGCGCCGCGCAGCGAGCGAATCCCGTCGGCCACCCGTGCCGGCTCCGCGGGGAGCGGGATCACCGCCGCCTCCCCGAGCACCTCGGTCCAAATGCCCCCGAGCGCGACGGTGAGCACCGGGACCACGGCATCGGCTCGGGCGGAGACGAGCAGCTCCACCCCGGGGTCTGCCATTCGCTCGATCAGCAGGCTCGCGCCAGCCGCCTCCGGCAGGGAGGCGAGCCGGCCCACGGCTTCTCGCAGATCCGCCTCGCCGGAGACGCCGAGCGCGAGCGCCCCACTGTCGCTCTTGTGCATCACCGTGGGGCCGGAGAGCTTCAGCGCCACCGGCCACCCCAGCCGGTTGGCCGCGGCGACGGTGCCGGCCTCATCGCCGGGTTCGAGCTCGACGCCCTCGGGAACGGGAAGGCCGCCGTCGCGGAGCAGCCGCTTGGCCGCCGCCTCCCCGAGCCAGTCGCCGCCGGCGCCGTTCGACCCGCGGCGCGCTCGCGATGCGGCCGCGGAGATCGCCCGCAGCCGCGCCGGGTCGCCGGGGGGCCTGCGCAGAGCCCGCACGCATGCCAGCGCGCTGGCGAGGCCGGCGACCGCGGGGATTCCACGGATGGCGAGCTCCCGGGTGGCCGTGTCGTCCAACAGGTCCGGCAGCGTCGAGGCGATCAGCGACGCCGAGTCGGTGCGCTCGGCCCCATCCGCCAGACCGGTACGTACCGCGCGCCATTGGTCCTCGTGCTCGGGCCGCAGCCCGGCGGGGTGGTCGTAGAGCAGGAGCAGCTGGTCGATCGCCGGATCGCCGCCGACGACCTCGACGATCGAGGCCAGCAGCTCGCTCTCGCCCCAGATCAGCGAGGTGTAGTCGAGCGGGTTGCCCGGGGTCGCCGCATCTGGCAGGAGCTTCTCCAGCCGGCGCCGCGTCGCGTCGGCCAGCGTCGGCACGTCGATGCCCTCCGCATCCGCCAGGTCGGCGGCGATACCGGAGTCTCCGCCGGAGCAGGTGAGCACCGCGAGGCCGGGGGAGCCCTGCCGCCGCGGGCGGGCGCGCGGCTCGGCGAGCACGCGGGCGGCTTCGAGCAGCTCGTGCGGATCACGCACCCAGGCGGCTCCCGCCTCCTCCACGAGCGCGCGGAAGGCACGCTGGTCGCCGGCGACGGCGCCGGTGTGGGCGGCGGCGGCCTCGGCGCCCGCGCGCGACTCGCCCACCTTCAGAACGGCCACGCCGACATCACGCTCGGCACAGCGCGCGAACGCCTCGGAGAGCCGCGCACCGTCGCCGTCCTCCTCTAGGAAGAGCGCGATCGAGCGGACTCCGTCCCGGCAGGCCAGGGCGGCGAGCCAGTCCGCCGAATCGAGCACGGTCTGGTTGCCGGCGGAGACGAGGGTGTGGAAGTCGATGCCGCGGCGCGATCCGATCGCGTTGACCGCGAGGTTCCCGCTCTGTGTGACCATCGCGACGGGCCCCGGGTTCAGCTCGGGCACCGAGTCACCCCAGAGGGGCGCCCGCCCCGCCACGGAGATCACCCCGTTTCCGTTCGGCCCACAGAGCGGGAGCCCGGCCCGAGCCGCGACCTCCGCCAGCTCCTGCTCGAGCGGCGCTCCATCTCGAGACTCGCCGAAGCCGGCCGAGATGACGATCGCGCCCCGGCAGCCTCGTTCGGCCGCTTCCGCGAGGGACGCCGGCACCTTGGCGGCCGGGATCGCGAAGACGACGGCGTCCACCGGCTCGGGCAGCTCCGACGGGGAGGGCACGCAGTCTCGGCCGTGCACGCTCGTCCTGGTCGGGTGAACTCCCCAGACGGGTCCCGGGTACCCCGCGAGCTCGAGATTCCGCAGAACCGTGTCGCCGTATGAGCCGGGACG
>DASTAI010000203.1:0-9609 GCA_035712865.1 Solirubrobacterales bacterium | reverse complement strand
GCGCTTTTCGCCGTCTACCAAGACGACGAACGGGACACTCCCAGATGGACAGGCAACGGCTAGCTCTTGGTGCGGGGCTTGGAGCGGGAGCCGTTCTTGGCACGGGTCCCGTTGCCCGAGCGCGAGCGTGACCCGGAGCCGTTCCGAGCCCGCTTCACCTTCGTGGCGGAGGCCTGGCCGGCGATCTTCTCGGCCTCCTGGATGGCGTCATCGCCGTCCGCGCCGTCCTTGGCGGCGGCCTCGGCCGCCTCCTTCTCCGCCTTCGCGCGCTCGCGCTCCTCGCGGCGGCGCTTCATCTCCTGCATGGAGGGGCACTCGTCGTTCAGGCAGAGCTTCCAGGGGCGCCCACGCCAGGGGATCACCTGAAGGCGGGGGGTGCGCCCGCAGACCGAGCAGACCTCCTCGATCTTGTAGAGGCCCTTGACCCGCTGCGGCAGGGGGAAGGTCTGATCGCACGAGTCGGGGGAGTCTGGGTTGTCGCCGTCCCAGCCCTGGCAGCCGACGAAGCGCTTGCCTGACTTGCGCGCCTTGATGATCCGCAGCATGTTGGGCGAGCCGTCGGGCTGCTTGCGGCCGGCCTCCTCGCAGACGATGCAGGGGCCGAGGATGCGGTCCTGGTCCATTCCGGCCCAGACCTCGCGGGCGAACTTCCGCCACTTGGCCTCCTCGTCCTCGGTCTTCACGTCGTCGCCCATCTCGTCGAAGGCCGAGCGGAGCATGTCGCGGCTGTCCCTGAGCACCTCGTCCTTGGTCATCTCGCCGGCGGCGATCTGATCCATTTCCGCCTCCATCTCGGCGGTCATGTCGGGCGTCGCCATCCGGGGGACGTAGTGCTCGAACGCCTTCGACATGGCGATGCCGGTCTCCGACGGCTCCGGCGGGTTGCCGAAGACGTAGCCGCGGTCGTAGAGCTTCTGAATGATGTCCGCGCGCGTCGCCTTCGTGCCCAGGCCCCGCTCCTCCATCATCTCGATCAGCTTGCCCTGGCTGATCCTGGGCGGCGGCGGCGTCTCCTTGCCCTCCAGCTCCACTCCCTCGAGCCCCAGCTCCTGGCCCTCCTCGAGCTTGGGGATCTCGGTGTCGGCGGAGCGGGCGTAGGTGTAGATCGCGGCGAAGCCGGGATCCAGGACGACCGAGCCGCGGACGAAGTAGGTCTCACCGGACTCGGCGGCCGCACTGCCCTTGGCGGTCTCGATGTTGGCGCGGGTGGACTCGCTCACCATCGGCGGCGAGAAGGTCGCGAGGAAGCGGCGGGCGACCAGCTCATAGACCTTGCGATGCGCCTCCGAGCGCGCCTCGAGACGCCTCGGGTTGACCGCCTGCGTCGGGTAGATCGGCGGGTGGTCGGTGGTCTCCTTCTTGCCGCGGGTCGGCTCGAGCTGAGGCTTGTCGAGCAGGAACGAGGCGGCCTTGAAGTCATCGACCGCGACGAGCTGCTTCACCAGCTCCTTGGTGTCGAGCGACTGCGGGTAGACGGTGTTGTCGGTACGCGGGTAGGAGATGTAGCCGTCCATGTAGAGGTCCTCGGCGATCCGCATCGCCCGCGACGGGGTGATGCCGAGCCGGTTGGACACGTCGGTGGTGAACGCGGTGGTGTTGAGGGGGGTGGGCGGCTGGCGGGTGTTCTTCCGCGCCGAGATCTCCCTGACCGTGCCCGGGGTCTTCGAGTTTGCGACCGCGGCCTCGGCCTCCTCCTGCTTCCAGAAGCGGTCCGTGGCGTGGTCGGCGCCGAAGCTGCCGTCGGGGTGGGCGAAGGTCGCGCTGACCTCCCAGAAAGGCTCAGGCTCGTGGGCGCGACGCTCGAGCTCGCGCTGGACGATCAGGCCGAGCGTCGGGCTCTGGACGCGACCGACGGAGAGGAAGTTGGAGCCGAAGCGCCTGGTCGCCATCGAGACAGCGCGGGTCAGGGTCGCGCCCCAGATCAGGTCGATGTCCTGGCGCGCGGCGCCGGCGTTGGCGAGCGGCATCGAGAGCTCGTCGAGGCCGCCGAAGGCACGCTCGATCTCGTCCTTGGTCAGGGCGGAGTAGCGAGCGCGCTTGACGTCCGCGAAGTCGCCATTGCGGCTCACCGCCAGGTCCGGGTTCGACTCGACGATCTCCTGCAGCGCCTCGAGGCCGATCAGCTCGCCCTCGCGGTCGAAGTCGGTGGCGATCACCAGGTCATCGGCGTCCTTGGCGACCTTCTTCAGGGCCCGGACGACGTTCTTGTCGGTCGGCTCCTTGATCAGCTCGGCGTCGATCAGGTCGCGGGGGTTGGTCTGCTGCCAGTTGCTGTAGGACTCGGGGAAGGCGGGGTTGAGCACGTGGCCCTTGAGCCCGATGGTCATGCGCTCACCGGACTCGTCCGTCCAGGTGTAGAACGGCGTCTTGTAGGAGGCGTCCTCGGAGGCGCTCCCACCGCTCAATATCTCCGCGATCTTCTTCGCGCTGTTGTTCTTCTCAGTGACGATCAGTTGCATGTCGGCACTCCACGGTAGCCGCGACCCTGGATGTGGCCCCCTGGTGATACGTCGAAAGGGTCGCCGCGGTCGGCGAGAGTAGCAGGGGGTTTCGCCAGCTTTGGCCGGTTCCCCTCCCGTCCGCCCCTGGGTATGGGTCAATTTCGCATTGCGTTGCGGATTAGGCTGCCTCCGTGAGATCGCTGGTGACAGGGGGCGCGGGCTTCATCGGCTCGCACCTGGTCGATGCTTTAGCGGCGCGAGGTGATGACGTCCTCGTGCTCGACGACCTCTCCAGCGGCAGGCGCGAGAACCTCGCGGGCGCGCTCGACCTTGGCGCCGAGCTGCTCGAGCTCGACGTCGCCGACGCCCCGGCGGTCTTCGAGGCGGTTGCCGCCTTCGGGCCGCAGAGCGTCTTTCACCTGGCCGCTCAGATCGACGTGCGACGCTCGATGGCCGATCCCGGATTCGACGCCAGGCTCAACGTGGTGGGAACCGTCAACGCGCTCGAAGCCGCCGCACGGGCCGAGGCCTCGAAGTTCGTCTTCACCTCGACGGGTGGCGCCATATATGGAGAGGGGGCCGACCGGGCCGGCGAGCTGCCCTTCGCCGAGTCGGCCCGCTGCGAGCCCATCTCCATCTACGGGCAGAGCAAGCTGGCGGCCGAGGGCTACATCGACCTCTACGGGCGGACGCGCGATCTGCCGGTCACGGTCCTGCGTCTCGCGAACATCTACGGGCCGCGCCAGGATCCCGCCACGGAGGCGGGAGTGGTTGCGATCTTCTGCGAGGCGGCGCGGGACGGCGGACGGCCCACCGTCTTCGGCACCGGCGAGCAGACGCGCGACTACGCCCACGTCGCGGACGTAGTCGCGGCCCTGCTCGCGGCCGAGGCGAGCGACGACGGGGGCCCGATCAACGTGGGCACGGGGGTCGAGACGAGCGTGTTGAGGCTCGTCGAGCTGGTCGGCGCTGCGTCGGGTCGCGACGACTTCGAGCCTGGGTTCGCCCCGGCACGCGCCGGCGAGATCGAGCGGACCGCGCTGGACACGACCGGCGCGGCGGAGCGCCTCGGCTGGGTCGCCGCGCGCAACATCGACACCGGCCTCGAGCAGACGATCCGGGCGCTTCGCGAGCCCCTCTAACCTCTGCCGCATGCCCGCACAGGCCTTCGAGGGCAAGGAGTGCATCTGCCAGTTCCGTCGTGGTATCTGCGACCAGAGCTGCGTGCGCGACATGCTCGACACGCCCTTCTACATGGCGGCGATCAAGCTCAAGGGGCGGCGCTGTCTCGTCATCGGCGGCGGCGACGTCGGCCTGGAGAAGGTCGAGGGACTGCTGTTCTGCGACGCCGACGTCACGGTGATCGCCCCCGCGGTGGTCTCACAGCTCGCTCGCTATGCGGCCGAGGGCTCGATCACCTGGGATCAGCGGGAGTTCCACGACGGCGACCTCGACGGCGCCTTTCTGGCGATCGCCGCCACCGGCGACACCGACGTGAACGTCGCGGTCTACGAGGGCGCCGAGCGCCGGGCGATGCTCGTCAACGTCGTGGACGTGCCGCCGCTCTGCAACTTCATCCTCCCGGCGATCGTGCGCACCGGCCCGCTGGCCATCGCGATCTCTACGGCCGGCGCCTCACCGGCGCTCGCCAAGCGGATGAAGCGGGAGATCGCGGAAACCTATGGCGAACCCTACGCGCGCCTGGCGATCATCCTCAACGACCATCGCGGCTGGGCCAAGGGAACGCTCCCCACGTATCAGGACCGCAAGGAGTTCTTCGAGGGCATCGTCAACGGCGACCCGGATCCGATCGAGCTGATCAAGCAGGGGCGGGCCGGCGAGGTGCAGCGCCTGATCGAGGAGCACAAGGAGCGCTTCAGCGCCGCGCTTGCGACCTGACGCGCGATCGGGTTGTTCGGCCAGTACGAGAGCTTCTTCATCGCGAGCACGGGCGCCGCGGCCGCGTTCCTCGGCCTGTTGTTCGTTGGCTTCACGGTCGTCGACAGCGGGGAGTCGGACCCGGGGACTCGGGAGCGGCGGACTGTCCTGGCCGGCAGCGCGTTCATTGCTCTCGCTGACGCCTTCTTTGTCTCGATCCTGGCTCTGACCGGAGGGCCGGTGGTATTCGGTCTGGCCAGCCTGGCGATGGCGGCGATCGGGCTGCTGGCCACCAGCCGCCTGATGCCGAGGGCACGCCGTGCCGGAAACTTCGCTCGCGGCTTCCCGACCCGGAAGCTGAACATCGCCTTCGCAACGGTCTCGGCCGTTGGCTTCTCGGTTCAGCTCGGTCTCTCCGTCGCACTGCTCGTGGCCCCTCATGACGCGACCCTGCAGCGAGCCCTGATCGTGATGATCCCGGTCCTCTATGGCAGCGGGCTGGCGCGCGCGTGGGAGGTGACGGGAATCCGACGCGCGAGGCCGCCAGCTTGACTGTGAGGCGGTTAGCCGGCCGGCAGCGCGTAGACCGCGATCGCGGCGAAGTCGCAGGCGGCGGCCGCGATCACCAGCAGGTGGAAGATCTCGTGGTAGCCGAAGACCGCGGGCCGCGGGTCGGGCCGGCGGCGCGCATAGACGACCGCGCCCGCCGTGTAGAGGATGCCGCCGAGGACGATCAGGCCGAATCCCACGGGCCCAAGCCCATTCCAGAGCTGCGGGATCGCGAGCACGGCGACCCAGCCGGTCGAGATGTAGACGGCCGCCGTGACCGGCTTCGGAGCGTTCCACCAGAGCAGGTTGAGGACCGTCCCGGCGCCCGCCATCACCCAGACGGCGACGAGGACGATCCGCGAGAGGTCGCCGTGCAGGACCAGGAGCGCGAACGGCGTGTAGGTCCCCGCGATCAACACGAAGATCATGGTGTGGTCCAGGCGGCGCATCCAGCGGCGCGCCGTCGGCTGCCAGTCGATCCGGTGATAGAGAGCGCTGACGCCGAGCAGCGCGGAGAGGCTGAAGGCGTAGATCGCGGCGGCGACGGTGGCCGTGGAGCCGTTGGCCAGGACGACCAGGACGGCGCCGGCGGCGAGGGAGACGAAGAAGGCCCACTGGTGTGAGACGCCGCGCAGCCGCGGCTTGATCGCGCCGACCGCGGCCTCCAAGCGCTCGCCCGCGGCCTCCGCGGCCTCGCGCGCCGCCCCGAGCGGGTCCCGGCCTGCATGTGCGCCGTCGGCCGTCACGCCTCGAACCATACCCCCGGCCCGGCGCGGTCATGCCACCTCCCCGTTAGCGTGCCTCCGCGCGCAGCCAGACCGACCAGGGCCGGACCGAATCGATCGACAGGATCGTCTCCGACCACGGATCCTCGGCGAGCCGGGTCCGCACGCTCTCCTCGTCGGGCGCATCGATCACGAGCAGCGTGTTGTCGCCGTCGCCCTCCCCCATCGGTCCGCCCAGGACGATGAATCCGTCCTCGACGAGGCCGTCCATGAAGTCCGCGTGCTCATCCCAACCGGCCTGCTCACGGCGGCCGCGAGAGTGGTCGTAGGCGGGGCCCTTGGCGTTCTCGACCAGGAAGTAGTCGGCCATCGGGCGAGAGTACGACCCGACTCGAAAATCGACAATGGTTCAGCGATACCCACTACATCTAGCGCTCGCCGTAGTAAGGACTGATCGACGACCACTAGCAATCGGTACAATCTGACGAGTGACCTGCCCCCGCTGCGACTCCTCCACCAGGACCCTCGAGACCCGGCGCGTCCCCGACGGCGCCGTTCGCCGGCGCCGTGAGTGCACGAGCTGCGGCCACCGCTTCACCACCTATGAGCGCGCCGTGCCCGAGACCCTCGAAGTGGTCAAGCGGGACGGGGCCCGCCAGCCCTTCGACCGGGAGAAGCTGCTCGGCAGCCTCAACCGGGCGAGCCACAAGCGCGACGTCGATCCCCGCCGCCTCACCGGCATCGTCGAGGCCGTCGAGAGGGAGCTTCGCGCCAACGGCGGGGAGTTGAGCGCCGAGCGAATCGCCGAGATCTGTCTCGACGGCCTCGGGAAACTGGACCGCGGCGCCTACCTGCAGTTTGCGGGAACTCTGCCGGATGCAGCTCGGAGCGCATCGTGAAAATCCCCGCAAACACGGCACAAGCGGCGCCCCGGTTCCGTCCGACTCGCGCAGGATGCTCCTCTGCTCACCCCGATAGACGAGCGAGAGGAGAAAGCTGATGGCCAGGGCCACTTCGAAGGCAGCAAGGACAACCGAGAGGGGCCTCGTCATCGAACGCCGGTTCTCGACGGCGGGGGTGCATCCCTACGACGAGCTCGAGTGGGAGACGCGGGACGCTCTCATCGGCGACCCAGAGAAGCCGGCCTTCGAGCAGCGCGACGTCGAGTTCCCCAAGACTTGGTCCCAGAACGCGACGAACATCGTCGCCCAGAAGTACTTCCGCGGGCAGCCCGGCTCCCCGGAGCGTGAGACTTCCGTCAAGCAGATGGTCAGCCGCGTGGCAGGCCGGATCGCCGAGGTCGGCCGCGAGTCCGGCTACTTTGCGAGCGAGGAGGACGGCGCCGCCTTCGAGGACGAGTTGACCTCGATCCTGGTCAATCAGAAGGCCGCTTTCAACTCCCCGGTCTGGTTCAACGTCGGCTGGAAGGACCCGGGCCAGGAGCAGGCGTCGGCCTGCTTCATCCTCTCCGTCCAGGACGACATGGACTCGATCCTCTCCTGGAACACGAAGGAGGGGATCATCTTCAAGGGCGGCTCGGGCTCCGGGATCAACCTCTCGAAGATCCGCGGCTCGATGGAGCCTCTCTCCAAGGGCGGGATCGCCTCGGGCCCGGTCAGCTTCATGCGCGGCGCCGACTCCTGGGCCGGCGCGATCAAGTCGGGTGGCGGCACCCGCCGCGCGGCCAAGATGGTCGTCCTCGACGTCGACCACCCCGACATCGAGAAGTTCATCTGGTGCAAGGCGGACGAGGAGAAGAAGGCCGCCGCGCTGAAGGCCGCCGACTTCGACATGCGCCTCGACTCCGACGCCTTCGCCTCGGTCCAGTTCCAGAACGCCAACAACTCGGTTCGCGTCACGGACGAGTTCATGCAGGCGGTCGCCAACGACGAGGACTGGCACCTGATCGGCCGCGTCGACGGCAAGCCGGTCAAGACCTTGAAGGCACGCGAGCTGATGGGCCAGATCGCCGACGCCGCCTGGCAGTGCGCCGATCCGGGCATCCAGTACGACACGACGATCAACCGCTGGCACACGGACCCGAACACGGGTCCGATCACCGCGTCCAATCCGTGCTCGGAGTACATGTCGATCGACGACTCGGCCTGCAACCTGGCCTCCCTCAACCTCATGAAGTTCCGCAACGAGGACGGGACCTTCGACGTAGATGACTTCACCCACGCGGTGGACATCGTCTTCCTGGCTCAGGAGATCCTGGTCGGCTTCTCCAGCTATCCGACCGAGCAGATCACCGAGAACGCTCGGGCGTTCCGCCAGCTCGGCCTCGGCTACGCGAACCTCGGCGCCCTGTTGATGGCGGGGGGAATGCCGTACGACTCGGCCGAGGGTCGCTCGCTGGCCGGCTCGATCACGGCGCTGATGACCGGCCGCGGCTACCGCATGTCCGCGCAGATCGCCGGGACGATGGGCCCGTACGACGGCTACGAGGTGAACCGCGAGCCGCACAACCAGGTGATGCGGATGCACCAGTCCGCCGCTTATGAGATCGAGGACGAGCTGGTCGAGGAGCCGCTGCTCCACGCGGCGCGCGAGTCATGGGACGAGGCAGTCGCGCTCGGTGAGCAGCACGGCTACCGCAACGCCCAGGCGACGGTGCTGGCACCGACCGGAACGATCAGCTTCCTGATGGACTGCGACACGACCGGCATCGAGCCGGACTTCTCGCTGGTCAAGTTCAAGGAGCTGGTCGGCGGCGGTCAGATGAAGATCGTCAACCGCTCCGTCAACCTGGCGCTCGAGACGCTCGGCTACTCCGAGCAGGAGGTCGAGCAGATCGACGCTCACATCAATGAGCACAACACGATCATCGGGGCGCCGGGCCTGAAGGACGAGCACCTCGAGGTCTTCGACGTGGCGGTCGGCGAGCGCTCGATCTCGCACACCGGCCACATCGACATGATGGCCGCGGCCCAGCCGTTCCTCTCGGGCGCGATCTCCAAGACGGTCAACCTGCCGGAGTCGGCGACGATCTCCGACATCGCCGACGCCTACTCGGACGGCTGGCGCAAGGGCCTCAAGGCACTCGCCATCTACCGCGACGGCTCCAAGACCGCCCAGGCGCTGAAGACCGACGCCGGCGAGAAGAAGTCGGACGAGGTCGAGGTGACCGCCAAGCCGGAGCGTCACAAGATGCCGCGCGAGCGTGAGTCGATCACCCACAAGTTCCGGATCGGCATGCAGGAGGGCTACATCACGGCCGGCAAGTACCCGGACGGGTCGGTCGGCGAGATCTTCCTCACCGACATCGGCAAGGAGGGCTCGACGATCAAGGGCCTGATGAACGCCTTCGCCACCGCGATCTCGATCGGCCTCCAGTACGGCGTGCCGCTCGAGGACTTCGTCAGGAAGTTCAGCTACATGCGCTTCGAGCCGGAGGGGATCACCACCAACCCGGAGATCCCGTTCGCCAAGTCGATGCCCGACTACATCATGCGCTGGCTCGCCAGCCGCTTCATCGAGGACACCGATTACCTCGAGAACCTCGGCATCCTCACCGACGAGGTCCGGGCGAAGAAGGAGGCCCAGCAGGCCTTCCCGATCGAGGACGGCAACGGCGGCAACGGCCACTCGAACGGCGAGGCCAACGGGAACGGCCACGGCAATGGCGAGGCGAAGGCCAACGGCTCGAGCGAGTCAGAGGCCAAGCCGGCCGCCGCGGCGCTCACCGACACCCCGCCGGTCATCCCGGCGAAGATCAGCGCCGACCTGGAACTCGGTCCGGCGTGCGACCAGTGCGGCGGCATGATGCAACGGACGGGCAGTTGCTACACGTGCTCGTCCTGCGGCAACAACACCGGCTGCGGCTGAGCTGAGCGTCTAGTCCGACTCGCCCAGCAATTCAGCCGCGCTGGTCACGTCGGCGTACCCGTCGGCGAGCGCGGCCATGAAGGCCGCGTGGACCGCGGCGCCGGGAACGTCCACGCCGTTGAACTCCAGGTCCGGGGCGGCGCAGGCGTCATGGACGACCCTCGGTGAGAAGCCGAGGTCGGCGGCGC
>DASTAI010000202.1:0-3807 GCA_035712865.1 Solirubrobacterales bacterium | reverse complement strand
GCGGGCGAACTCCACCACCGCGATCTGCATGCCGAGGCAGATGCCGAGGTAGGGAATGCCCTTCTCCCGGGCGATCCGCGCCGCCTCGACCTTGCCCTCGATGCCGCGCTCGCCGAACCCGCCGGGGATCAGGATCCCGTCGACGCCGTCGAGCTGAGATTCATCGATGTCCTCGGCCGAGACCAGCTGGGTTTCCACCTCCACCCCATGCGCCCAGCCGCCGTGGGTGAGCGCCTCGATCACCGACTTGTAGGCGTCCTCGAGCTGCACGTACTTGCCGACCAGCGCGATCTTGACCTTCCGCTCGCGCGAGGCGTCGGCGCGCTTGATCAGGTCCTCCCACTCGGCCAGGTCCGGAGCCGCAGCGTCCATGCCGAAGTGATCAAGGATCAGGTCGTCCATGCCCTCTGCCCGCAGGACAAGTGGCACCTTGTAGACGTTGTCGACGTCGCGGGCCGAGATCACCGCCTCCTCGGGAAGGCTCGCGAAGAGGGCGATCTTGCGGCGGATGTCGCGGTCGAGACCCTGCTCCGAGCGGCAGAGCAGGGCGTGCGGCTGGATCCCGATTCGGCGCAGCTCGTTGACGGAATGCTGTGTCGGCTTCGTCTTCATCTCGCCGGCGTGGCCCACGTAGGGGACCAGGGTAAGGTGGACGAACATGCAGCGCTTCGGCCCGAGATCGGTGTAGAGCTGGCGAATCGCCTCGAGGAACGGCAGCGACTCAATGTCTCCGACGGTCCCCCCGATCTCCGTGATGACGAAGTCGACGGCCTGGGACTCGGCGACGATCAGGACGCGGTTCTTGATCTCGTCGGTGATGTGCGGGATCACCTGGACGGTCGCGCCGAGATAGTCGCCACGGCGCTCGCGCCGGATGACCGAGTTGTAGACGCCGCCGGCGGTGAAGTTGGAGGCCCGCGATGTGTTCTCGTCCGTAAAGCGCTCGTAGTGGCCGAGATCGAGGTCGGTCTCCGCACCGTCCTCCGTGACGAAGACCTCGCCGTGCTGGAACGGGCTCATCGTCCCCGGGTCGACGTTGATGTAGGGGTCGAGCTTCTGCAGCTGGACGCGGAAGCCGCGCGAGACGAGGAGACGACCGAGCGAGGCGGAGGCGATGCCCTTGCCGAGAGACGAAACGACACCGCCTGTCACGAAGAGAAATCTGGTGTCGGCGGGCTTCGGTTGGGTCAACTGGCTCTGCCGAGCGAGTCTAGCCGCTGCAGTGGCGGAACCCTCTCGATTGCGGCGGAGATCGAGCGGAATTCCCCATAGAGCGAGATCACGACCAGAGCCGCGACCGCTAGCGACGTCCCGAGTGGCGAGAGCGCCGTGACGAGCACCACGCCGATCATGCCGCCGATCATGCTCGCCCCGGTGTCGCCCAGCATCGCCTGCTCGCTCAGCGTGAGCCCGGCGCAGAGCGCGACCGCGGGGATCAACGCGGCGACCGGCTCCAGGGGCGCGAGACTCCAGGACGCCAGGCAGACGAGGGCCGCCGCCGCCGCGAAAGCCTTCTCGGTGCGCCCGGGACGGGTGTCGAGGAGGTTCCCGAGGTGGGCAGCGAGTCCCAGGACGAGCACGTCGGCGACGAGCGCGGCGCCACTCGCTCCATCGCCCGCAGCCGCGTAGGCGGCGAACGCGATCGTGCCCACGGCCTTGATCAGGCCCGTGGAGAGCTCACCCCGCGCCAGCGACCGTCCATGCCCCCGCCAGCCCCGCACCGGCCCGCCGGCCAGGTCGTCGATCAGGCCGAGATACCCGACGCCGCAGAGGAACACCAGCCAGCGGTTGAGCCCCGCCGTCAGCGCCAGGCCCGCGACCGCGAGCAGGATGACGCCGAGGGGAAAGAGGACCCTGCGCCCCCGGTAGTTCGGCCTCCTCGGCACTACCTGGGCGGATAGAGGTGGCTGACGCCCTTGGCGTCCACGAGGGTCTCGCCGATGCGAAGCCGGGTCAGGAAGGTCGAGGACATCCCGCCGCGGCGCCGCTCGAGGAACTCGACCAGGTTGAAGTGAGCGCCCACGCTGACGATCAGCGAGGCCCCCTTCTCGTGGGCGAGGAGCATCGCGACGTCCTGGCTCGTGCCGGCTGACGGCACGACCGTGTGTGCCAGCGCGAGTCGGCGGAGGCGCTCCGCCCCCGGCGCCTCCCCGTCGGGATAGGCGTGCACGATGAGCTCGGCGCCGCTGCGAAGGGCCGCCTCCCCCGCCGAGTCCATGTCGCCCAGGACGACATCCGGCCGCAGCCCCTCGCGGATGATCGCGTCCGCCCCGCCGTCCACCCCAACCAGGATCGGGTTGACGTCCTCGATGTAGGCGCGCAGCGCCCTCAGGTCACGGACGTGATCGGTCCCCCGGACGACGATCAGGACGTGCCGGTCCCGAAAGCGCGTGCGCGTCTCCGGAAGCTCGATCGCGCCGTAGAGAAGGCCGGCCTCCTCGCGGAGGTGCGCCATGGTGTTCTCCGTGAAGTCGTGGAGCGCCCTGTCGATCCGGGCGCGCTGGGCGTCGAGGTCCCGCTCGAGCTGCTCCGCCCGCAGCGGCGTCCCCTCCGCGACGGGCCTTCCCTCCGAGACGATGCGGCCGCCGGCGATCTCGAGCGGGTCGCCCTCTTCGAGGCGCTCGAACAGCTCGGGCCCGGCGTCGACCAGAGCGACGCCCCCGCGTACCAGCGCAAGAGGCCCCGTGTTCGGATAGGAGCCGTCCGAGGATGGCGAGGCGTTCAGGGTCGCTCGCACCCCGCACGCGATCAGCTCCTCGGCCGCGATCCGGTCGAGGTTGCGGTGATCGATCACTGCGATGTCGGCAGGCCCGAGCCTCTTGACCAGCTCCTTGGTGCGGCGACCGAGCCGGGCGGTCCCACGGATCGCTGTGGCGGTGGCGATCGCCATCGCCAAGAGCCTATTTCCACCCGGCCCCTAGGCGGCTTCGAGGAGCTCTCGCGCGTGGCGGTCGGCCGCCTCGTCGCCGTCGGACCCGCCGAGCATGCGGACGATCTCCGCGACCAGCTCGTCGCCGTCGACCCGCTCGACGATCGCGGTCGCCTGTGCGCCGCCGACGCTCTTCTCGATCCGGAAGTGGCTCTCCGCCATCGATGCGACCTGCGGCAGATGGGTGATGCAAAGGACCTGACGCTCCGCGCCGAGCGTGCGGAGGCGCTCGCCGACAGCCTTCGCGGTCTTGCCCCCGACGCCGGCGTCGATCTCGTCGAAGACGTACGTCGAAGCGCCGCCCGGCGCACCCTGCCCGGCGAGCGCGAGCATCAGCCGCGACAGCTCTCCGCCGGAGGCGGCGTCACGCAGAGGCGACGTCGGCATACCCGGGTTGGTCGCGACCTGGAACGTGACGCGCTCCTGCCCCACGGGGCCGAAGCCGTCCGGATGCGGCTCCAGGGAGATCTCGAGCTTCGCGCCGCTCATCCCGAGCCGGTCGAGCTCCTTTGCGATCCGTCCCTCCAGCCGCCGGGCCGACTTCGCGCGCGCCTCGCTGAGGCCGCCGGCCAGATCCGTGCGGACGCGCATCGCCTCGGCGAGCTCCGCCTCCAGCCGCTCGGTGACCTCGCCGGCCCCGTCGATCGCATCGATCTCCGCGCGGCAGTGCTCGGAGTGCGCGAGGACGGATTCGATCGAGCCGCCGTGCTTTCGCTTCAGCCGGTCGAGCGCTTCGAGGCGCTCCTCGAGGTGCTCGAGCCTCCCCGGCTCACTCTCGATGCCCTCGGTGTACCCGCGCAGCTCCACGCCCAGCTCCTGGAGCTCCACCCGAAGCCCTCTGGCCGTCTCGGCCAGTCTGTCGAGCGCCGGGTCCACAC
>DASTAI010000201.1:0-5820 GCA_035712865.1 Solirubrobacterales bacterium | reverse complement strand
TTCAAGCCGCAGCTCGACGTCGCCTCCCTGGAGCGCCTCGCGGGCGCGCTCGTCTGATGGCGACCATCACCGATATCGTCGACGGCCGCGGGATCTGCATCTGCGCCGGCTCCGGAGGCGTGGGCAAGACCACCACCTCCGCCGCGCTCGCCGCCGGCCTCGCCATCCGGGGCAAGAAGGTGGCCGTGCTCACCATCGACCCCGCCAAACGGCTCGCCGACTCCCTCGGGCTCGAGGAGCTGGGGAACACACCCAGGCAGGTCGACCCCAGGCTCTTCGACCCCTGCGACGTCGAGATGACCGGCGAGCTCTGGGCGATGCAGCTCGACGCGAAGGCCACCTTCGACGAGTTGGTGCGCAAGCACGCCCCGGACGCCGAGACCAGGGACCGCATCCTCGAGAACCGCATCTACCGCCAGCTCTCCAACGCGCTCGCGGGCTCGCAGGAGTACATGGCGATGGAGAAGCTCTTCGAGATCCACCAGGAGGGCCGCTACGACTTCCTGGTCCTCGACACGCCGCCCTCCCGCAACGCGCTCGACTTCCTCGATGCGCCCAAGCGGCTGACGCAGTTCATCGAGGGGCGGGGCATGCAGATGTTCATGAAGCCGACCGGCTTCGCGACGCGGGTGGTCGGCCGGGGTAGCTCGATGGCGATGAGCATGCTGAAGCGGGTGACCGGGCTCGACCTGCTCTCCGACCTCTCGGAGTTCTTCCAGGCCTTCAGCGGCATGGTCGACGGATTCAGGGAGCGCGCCAAGCGCGTCTCGGAGCTGCTCGCGGACCCGGCGACCACCTTCGTGGTCGTCTGCGGACCGCAGGGCGAGCCCATCGAGGAGGCCGTCTACTTCCACCGCAAGCTGGTCGAGGCGCAGCTGCCGGTCGGCGGCGTCATCGTCAACAAGGTCCACTACGAGACCGAGGCCGACCTGACCGGCGAGGTCCAGGCCGACCTCAGCGAGCTGCTCGATGACGACCTGGCCGAGCGGGTGGCGGGGAACTTCGCCGACTACCAGGCCCTCGCCGAGCGCGATGCCCGCAACGTCGAACACCTCCGGCGGGAACTGCAGCCGAAGGCGGTGATCCGGATCCCGTACCTGGACGAGGACGTGCACGACCTGGAGGCGCTGCTCAAGATCGACCGCTACCTGTTCGCGTCAGAGGAGCAACGCGAGGCGCTGGCGGCTTCGGGCGCGGCGTAGAGGTCTAGGTTGTCTTGTTGCGCTCGTAGCGCAGCTCGCCGACTTCCCAATCGGTGGCATCCGGGACCGGGAAGAGGTAGCGGACGCGGTCCGTCGACGGCTGGCGCTCGGGGTCCCGCCTCGACTTGCGACGGGGGCTGGCGAAGGCGGGCCACTCGGGCTCGCCGTCGGTCGCCGAGAACCAATCGGCTCGACCCCCGAAGTCGGGTGGCGGGGTCGCAGCGCGATGGTCGCTCTCTGGGCCCATTAGGTCGGGTAGTTCGACCTCATCGACGACGATCTTCGTCGTCGGTTGCGGATCGTCCCCGCCCCTGCGGACGGACAAATCGGTGATTTCGTTCGTCTCCGAGCGAGTTTCCGCCTCGGCGTGCGTGGGGCGCTCCTCACGCAGCTCGCTCGTGCCGCGGTGGACCTCGATCTCGGCCTCCCCGAGGTTCGCATCGGAGATCGCCGTGAGGTCGAGCGCCTCGTCGGGCCGGGGGTCGGGCAGTCGCCACTCGGCCGTCTCGCCGATTCCCGGACTGTCGACGTGGATGGCGGAAAGGCCCTCGGAGAGCAGGATCTCGTCGGCGGCGATGCGCAGATCACCGCCAAGCTCGCCGGTCGCCATGCCCTTGAGCAGACGCCTCAGGAGCTCCTCCACCTCCGCGATCACGTCCAGGGGCGAGGCTCCGGCGACGGGCTTGTAGCGGCCGCCGCTCATCAGCTTGCGCTCGATCGCAAGCGCGCGCTCGACCGTGACGCGGCCCTGTTCGCGCTCGAACGGCTCGCAGGCGAGCGCCGCGACGCGCGCCGAAAGGGAGGTCCTGGCCGGCCCGCCGCCCTCGAGCAGGCCGCGTAGGCCAAGGAGGTAGTCGCTGAGCGCCTCGATCAGTGAGGAACGCTCGGCGCCGAGCTCGAAGCGTGACGCCGCCCAGTCCAGTGAGGGGATCCGCGTGGTGCGCTCGGCGAGCATGCGGGAGAAGCCCTCGAGCTCGGCCACCTCGTTTCCTGTCAGCCGGTAGCCGCCCTGCCGCGGGCGGCTGACGCCGGTGCCGAAGCGCTCCCAGCCGCCTGAGCGCTTCGCCCAGCCGTGAGCGTGCAACCCGACGGCTCCGGGCCTGAACAGCCTCAGCGTCCGCAGCGCCCGGCGCAGGTCGTCCGCGACGGCGGCCGCGGGAGCGACCGTTGCCAGTCCGCAGCTCAGGCGTGCGAGGAAGCCGGGCTTCCCGCGTCCGCCGGAGCGCGAGGCGTCGATCGCGTCGACCGGCGCATCATCGACCTGGTCGGCGCGCACGATCCGCACCCCATCGAGCTCGATCTCGTCCACCGGCATGTGGAAGCCGATCAGCGGCACGATCACGTCCCCGGCGGGCGTGGCCTCATCCGAGTCCGAAGTGATCATCGAGACGACGGCGTCGATCGCGCCCCTCAGGCGGTCGCCCGCGATGTCGAACTCGGCCTTCCCGTCCCAGAGACCGATGAGGAAGCCGATCCCGGCCTCCTCCCCGGCGATCTCGCGCACCTCCACGAAAGCTTCGAGGCGGCGCAGCTCGGCCAGGTGGCCCTCGATGAACTGGCCGGTCAGAGGCGCGTAGGAGAACATCGGCAGCGGCCCGTCGTCCGACGGCTCCAGGTCGAAGGGCATCTCGGCGCCGGTGGCCAGCAGACCCTCGAACAGGTCCGCGGCCTCGACGGCGAGGCGGCGCAGCGCCTGCTCGAGGCGCTCGGTGGTGCTCTCAAGCGTGGTCACGCAGACCGGATTTCCCGCGGGTACGGGCGTTCCTGCGGGTGAATGTGGACTTGCAGCTAGACGGCGGCTGCGGCCGGCTCGTCCTGAGGGAGCCAGCGGCGGCCGTAGGAGCGCATGTCCTCGATCAGCGGGACGAGGGCGCGGCCCTTGTCCGTGAGCTGGTAGGTCACACGCGGCGGCACCTCGGGGAAGGTGCGGCGCTCGACGATCCCCTCCTCCTCCAGCGCCCTCAGGCGCAGGGAGAGGGTGCGAGGGCTGATGCCGTCCAGGGAGCGCTCCAGCTCGCAGAACCTAAGTGCGTCGTCCGCGAGGTCGCGGATGATGAGGAGGGTCCACTTGCCGGAGATGACCTCCGCCGTGCGGCAGACGGGGCATTCACGGTCCATACCCCGCAGGTTAGCGCCATAGCTTTACTTTGTGAAGCGCCTCAGAAGTTGGGCGGCTTCGAGCTCGTCACGCGCCTCACCCGCAGGACCTGCACATGGTAGGTCTTGCCGTTCGGGCCGTAGATCAGGTCCGCTCCCTTGCCGCCGTCCAGCCCGAGGAGCTGGCAGGCGTCCACGCTCGGGAAGCAGGTCCCCTCGCCGCCGACGCTGACGACGTCCTTGGAGACCAGGAAGACCGCCTGACTCTGGCTGACCGTGCCGATGTAGGTGAGCACGGGAGTGTCGGCCGCCGGCAGGAACTGGAAGGGCTTGACGTTGTTCATCGTGGTCAGCTCGCCGCCGGACTCGCCGACCTGGATGTCGGACTCCCACCAGAAGTAGCTCGTCTTCGGCTCGGTGACCTTGCCGGGCGACTTGCCGCCGCCGCTGCCACCCGTGCCGCCATCGCCGGTGCCGCCACCACCGGTGGTGCCGCCGCCGACGCCCGTGGGCCCGCTGGTCGAGGAATCCGAGAAGATCTGGCTGAGGGGATCGGAGTTCGACGAGTTCGGGGCGCTCGTGTACTGCTGCGCGAACGGGTTCTTCGCCGAGAGGTGCTTGAGGCGTTGCTTGTAGTTGCGGATCCCCGGCTGGTACGCGACCACGGCGCTCTCGGTTTCGGGAGAACTCGAGTCTGCGGTTCCGAACCCGGTGGAGAGGGCGGGACCGCTGGAGCCGCCACGCGTGATCAGGACGGGAACTGCGATAAGAGCGACGAGCAGCGCCACGACGATCAGGAGGAGGTTCCTGTTCCGCAGGTCGTAGACGACGTCCCCCGCAAACTTCTGCACCTTCCAGAGCTTCACTTGGGCACCACCGAGCTCGTGGGTTGCACCTGGGTCTCACCGGGGCTCGCCGGCGCTGGAGCGGACGGTGAAGCACCGAGGGTCAGCCCCTGGTCACCGGTCGAGTAGGCCGTGACCACGAGATTCACCTTCAGGTTCGGACTGGGTCCGCCTCCCGCGACTTCGAGACCGAAACCGTTGATCGTCAGAAGCCGGCCGTCGGGCGCGAGCTGCGTGCCGCTCGACACCGGCTTCACCAGGTCGTCGATCTTCCCGATGAAATTCGAGACGTCGAAGTAGCTGCCCTGCAACGAGAGGCTGTACGGGAGCGTCGGCAGCCCGGCGGGCCCGACCACCGAGCCGATCGGCAGCGAAGCCGCCGATGCTTCGGTCGCCGGGGCGGGCGCAGGCGCCGCCGTGCTCGTCGTCGTCCCGCTGGAGCTGCCGCCGGTCGAGCTCGTCGCCGTGCTGGAGCCAGTGCTGGTAGTCGAGCCCGTGCTCGCCGTCGACGCGGCAGCGGCGCCGCCAGCCGGCGAAGTCGGGCTGGTCGCGGTGCCGGTCTCCGAGCCACCGGCAGCGGCGCCCTGGTTCAGCGCAATCGCGCGGAAGTTCGTCTGCGACTGATCGGAGAGGGAATTCAGCTGCACGAGGAGAGAAGCCGTGTCGGACTGTCCCGGCACGGCCTTCCCCAGCACGACCATCCGGGCGTAGTACTTGCCGAAGTCCGCCTTGGCCTGTTCGCCATAGGTCACCTGCTGCTGAGCTGCCGTGATCGACGCGTTGAGCTTGTCGACCTGACTGTTCAGCTCGCTGGCCTGGTCCCGCTTTGGCCCGAGCACGAGCAGGTAGAAGCCCACGGCCAGGGCGACGACCGCGACTCCGACGATGATGAGACGCTCGTTGGCCCTCATCTCAGCCTCCCGTCCCAGAGCTCGCGAGCTCAGAGCCGCCGGTCGTCGAAACGCCAGCCGGGACCGACGGCGCGGTGGTTGCGGTGGCGGGGGCCGGCACGGCGTCGAACGCGACCACGATCTTGAACTGGGCGATGAAGTCCCGCGTCCGGCAGTCCGAGACCTCGCCGTCGTTCGAGTCACCGCTCGTCGGCGCGGCGGTTCCCGACTCGATGTCGTCCGGGCGCTCTGAAGCCTCGAGGCCGACCCGGGTGACGCCGTCGATCTCCTGCAGGTTCGCGATGAGGCCGGCGACGGCATCCTGGCTGGCCGCGCAGCCCTCGAGCTCGAGCGCCGGCCCGGAGACGGCGTCGCGCGTCGTCAGATCCGGTCCGTTGGTGACGGTGACGGACGGGTCGGCGGTGCCCGCGACCTTCGTGAACCAGACGTTGGAGGGGATGACCCTGGCGAACTCGTTGAGCACGCGCTGCCAGTCGAAGCGGCTCTGCGCCAGGCTGAGGATCGTGCTCGAGCGCGCCTCCTGTGCGGCCCGGAAGTCGATGAACGGCGTGAGGCTCTGGGCCTTCGCCTGGGTCTGCTGGTCCTCCAGCTGAAGCTGCGCAACCTCGGCCTTGTGGTCCGAGATCTGCTTGCTGGTCAGAGCGAGGGCGCCGACCGCGAGGACGGCGACCGCGAGTGCCCCGATCAGGACATAGGAGAAGACGCCCGTCCGCATCGCGGCGCGGTCGCCGCGGCGCTCGTCCTTGGGAATCAGGTTGACGGGAC
>DASTAI010000200.1:0-2448 GCA_035712865.1 Solirubrobacterales bacterium | reverse complement strand
AGGATGACCAGCGGGATCTCGCGGTCGGTTCTCTCCTGGTAGTCGCGATAGCCCGAATAGAGCTTCACGACCTCGGGCCAGAGCCGCTCGCGCTCCTTGCTGGTCGCGACCCGGGCGTGGACGGCACGGCGCTCGGAGCCGACCTGGATCGTCGTCTCGGGGTTGGCGACCAGGTTGTGGAACCAGGCCGGGCTGCGCGGATGGCCTCCCTTGGAGGCGACGAGCACGATGTCCTGGCCGTCGGCGAGGTAGGCGAGCGGAGTGGTCCGCAACTTGCCGCTCTTGGCCCCGATGTGGTCGAGCAGCAGCATCGGCGGGGCCCCCGGCATGCGATGGCCGATCAGCCCACGGCTCGCCCGGTAGACGACGGTATGGCCCCCGACCAGGTGCCGCAGAACCGGCCAGCTCCGATCGACCAGCGGGTTCGCCATCGCCGGGAGCTTATGACTTGCTGGAGAGGTGGAACCGGTCGCAGACGTCGCAGCGGTAGTAGGTCATCCGGAACCGGGCGGCCTCCTGCTTGGCCACGGTCTCGCTCTTGTAACCCCGCTTGGGCTTGCCGTCCTTGTTGAAGTGGCTTGGAACGATTCTGCGACCCATGGTTCGAGCGTACCGCGCACCTCGTGCCTGCCCCGGGCGGCGGTAGGGGTCGGCTAGGGGTCATTCCCAATAGACGGATCGCCCCCGAGCGGGCATCTTGCTGGCATGGCTGAAAAGAAGAAGGACGAGCAAGAGACCGAGGATCAATCGCCGAGCACCCCCGGCCCGCGGCGACTGCTCCGCTCCAGCAAGGAGAGGATGCTCTGGGGCGTCGCCGGTGGGATCGGCGAGTACCTCCGCATCGATCCGACCTTCGTGCGCCTCGGATTCGTGGTCGCGACCTTCTTCGGCGGGTTCGGCCTGATCGCCTACCTCGTGATGGCGGTCGTCGTCCCCGAGGACGACGGGACCGGGCATCCGCGCGAGGACCGCCGGCCGCCCACGCGCGCCCTGATCCTGCTGGCGATCGTCCTGTTGATCGCGCTGCCTGGCCCGCTCTTCGGCTGGGGCCACGGCTGGCATCACTGGTGGGGCTTCATCGGCCCGCTCTGGATCGCTCTCATCGTGTTCGCGGTGATCGTCGGCATCCGCACCCTTCGTATGACGGGTCGCTCCACGGCTTCGCCTGCGGAGCGCCCACGCATTAATCCACCACGCTGGCTCCGCCGGGACCGCACCACGGCCGCCGAGGAAGGCACCAGCGAGGACGAAACCGCCGAAGCGGGCACCGCCGAGACCGAGGTGCGCGACGCCGACCCCCCGAAGCTCGTCCGCCTGTTCGTTCTGATCGTTCTCGGCGTCCTTGCCTTCTGCACGGCGATCTCGATCGGTGCGGCGGCCGCCTGGGCCACGGCAACCGGTCACGGCAGCGCCGTGGCGGGGGTCGTGATCGCACTCGGCGTGGCGATCGCCGCCACTGCATTCATCGGCGAGGCCCGGCGCGTCGCTCCCTGGCTGCTCGCCTCGGCGCTGGTGCTCGCCCTGCCGGCCGGAGCGACCGCGGCCGCCGACATCCACTTCGACGGCGGCATCGGCGAGAGGACCTACCACCCGACGACCATCGCCGACATTCCGGCCGACGGCTACGACTTCGGCGTGGGCGAGCTGCAGGTCGATCTTCGTGACCTGCCCTGGGCCAAAGGCCAGACGATCGCGGTGAAGAGCAACCTCGGGGTCGGCCAGATGATCGTTTCCGTCCCAACCAACGTCTGCGTGCATGCGCACGCGACCGGCAAGGCCGGCGAGCTCCTGGTGCGGGGCGATCAGAGCGACGGCATCGATCCCGAGGTCGACCAGGGCCTCCCCCGCAGCCAGGCCCCGCGCCTGGAGCTCGACGCCGACATCCAGCTCGGGCAGCTGATCGTCACGGACCAGGATCCGGCAGCGATCACCGAGCACGGCGTCGATTACGACCACAACCGGCTCTCCAAGGAATCGCAGAGGCAGGTGTGCGGGCTATGAGGGCACCTGCCCGCGACTCGCTTGCGGTCGGCCTGGCCATCGTCCTGCTCGGAACGGTCCTGCTGCTCCAGGACCAGGGCACGATCGACCTCGACGGAGGCTGGCTGGGTGCCATCCTCGCTGCCTGCGCGGGGGCGGCGCTGCTCGCCAGCGGCTTCGGTGCTCGCGACGCCTGAGCTGAGCGTGCTCCACCGGGGGCAGCCCTCATGACGAGTCAAGATGGAGCCATGAAGAACCCGGGGCTGCGCCGAGACACGCGCCACGCGATCCTCGGCGGCGTCTGCGCGGGGTTCGCGCGCTGGCTCGGCATCGATCCGATCATCACCCGCGTCGCGATGGTCGTGATCACGGTGGGCAGCGGTGGAGTGGGTGCGCTCGGGTACCTGATCGCGTGGGGGCTGACGCCCGCCGACACGGGCGAGCCCCCCTGGCGGCGCGAGCGGGGCC
>DASTAI010000199.1:0-5484 GCA_035712865.1 Solirubrobacterales bacterium | reverse complement strand
CGCCGGCGCGGTGGTGAGCGGCGCGGCGGCCCAGATCGCGCTTGGCAAGGGCATCGGCGAAACGGATCTCGCCACCGCCATCTATGCGATTCCCGGCGCCCTGATCGGGCTCGCGATCATCTACGCGATCGGCGTCCGCTCCGGCGTCGAGGCCGAGCACATCTAGCCCCCGCCGGGACAAACCCGGCAATGAAGGGGGCGAATTCGGCGGACCTGTCGCCTTGTTCCGGGTATGCCGGAAGAAGGCGGCAAACAAGGCCGAGATGGCGCGATCGCTCGGCTCGCCGCGCACCAACACGGCGTTGTTTCGGTGCAACAGTTGTATGCCGCCGGCCTGTCGTCGAGCACGGTTGGCGATCGGGTCAACGCCGGACGCCTGCACCGCGTTCATCGTGGCGTCTACGCCATCGGACATCCGCATCTCAGCGACAGGGGCCGTTGGCTGGCGGCGGTCCTCGCGTCGGGCAAAGGCGCCGTCCTAAGCCACCGAAGCGCGGGCGAGCTGTGGGGGATCCTCGGCCACCCGCCCGGCGGTTTTCGGAGGCTGGCGGGAGCTCACGTACTGTGGACCTCACCATCCCTGGCGGAAGCGGCCGCAAGGGGCGGATGGGCATCTCGCTGCACCGTTCGTCGACTCTGACGGCTGCTGACTGTGCCCGCCGGGACGGGATTCCAGTTACGAATCCCGCGCGGACGCTCGCGGACCTTCACCGCTCTTTCCCCAGACAGGTTTTCGACCGCGCCCTGCGCGAGGCGGAGTTCCTGAAGCTGCCGATCGGCAGGCAGACCGACCACACCCGCAGCGAGCTCGAGGCGCGCTTTCTTGCTCTCCTTCGCCGCCACCGGCTTCCCCCGCCGGAGGTGAACGTTCGGATCGATCGGTTCGTCGTCGACTTCCTCTGGCGCTCCGAAGGCCTGGTCGTCGAGCTGGACGGCTGGGAGTCACATGGTGGTCGCGTGGCGTTCGAGGAGGATCGCGCCCGGGACGCTCGCCTGAAGCTCCTCGGCTTCGAGGTCGTTCGCTTCACCTGGCGGCAGATCGAGGAAGAGAGGCGATCGGTTGTGCGCACCATCCGGGCACTTCTCTCCGCGGGTTCCGTCTGGGGCCGAACCTAGGTTGGCGGGATGGCCTCGACAGAGTCGGCCAGCGCCTTCCAGGCCGATCCCTACGACTACGGGGAGGTGCGACGGCTCGCCTCCGAGCTCTCCCTCGCCGAGCCGGTCGCGATCACGCTGGTCCGGCGCGGTTACCGGACCGTGGACGCCGCCCGCCGCTTCCTCGAGGCGCGTGAGGAGCACGACCCCCTCGAGTTCGACGGGTTGGACCGGGTCTGCGACCAGATCCTCTCGGTGGTCGGGCGCGGCGGCCGCATCACGATCCATGGGGACTACGACGTCGACGGGGTCTCCTCGACGGCGATCCTCGTCTCAACGCTCCGCTCCCTCGGCGCGGAGTGCGACTGGCTGATCCCCGATCGGCTCGCCGACGGGTACGGACTCTCGCTGAGCACGGTCGAGAAGCTGGGCCGTCGCGGCACCGACCTGATCGTCACCGTGGACTGCGGCATCGGCTCGGTGGAGGAGGTGGCCGCCGCCCGGGCCGCGGGCATGGAGATCGTGGTCACCGACCACCACCTCCCCGGCGACCGGCTTCCCGACTGCCCGATCGTCCACCCGATCGTCTCCGGCTACCCGTTCGAGGGGCTCTGCGCCGCCGGCGTCGCTCACAAGCTCGCCATCGCCCTCTGCGACGCCGCCGGTCGGGGCGCAGTGGAGACCGTCGGCGGTCGACGCCACCCGTGCGACCGCGACCTCGATCTGGTCGCGCTCGCCACGGTCGCGGACATGGTCCCGCTGGTGGGTGAGAACCGCAGGCTCGTCCGTCAGGGTCTCCACGTGCTCCGCGACAGCCCTCGGGTTGGCCTGCGGGCGCTGATGGCGGCAGCGCGGGTCGACCCTGAGGCGATCGACTCGGGGGCGCTCGGTTTCCGCCTCGCTCCCCGGATCAATGCGGCGGGCCGGCTGTACCGAGCCGATGCGGGGGTGGAGCTGATGCTGACCCGGGACCCCGACCGCGCCGCCCAGATCGCCGAGGAGCTGGACCGCGCCAACGGGGAGCGCCGTTGGGCAGAGCAGAAGGCGGTGGAGGGGGCGGAGCGTGCGCGGGCGGCGCTCCCCCCGGAGCTCGCCGATGCTCCGGCGCTGGTGCTGGCCGGTGAGGGCTGGCACCCGAGTGTCGTCGGAATCGCGGCGTCGCGAATGGTGGAGCGCCATTACCGGCCGACGATCCTGTTGTCGGTCGATGGCTCGACCGCGAAGGGCTCCGCCCGGAGCATCCCCGGGTTCGACCTGGTCGCGGCGCTCGGCGCCTGCGATGCCCATCTCACCCGCTACGGCGGCCATCGCGCCGCCGCCGGCCTCGAGCTCCAGGCGCAGGACCTCGATGCCTTCCGCGAGGCGTTCATCGCCCAGGCGGCGGCCGAGATCGACCCCGCGGATCTGGTGCGAAGCGAGCAGCTCGACGCCCTCGTCGGGGTCGGCCGCGACGGCATCGGCATGGATCTCGCCCGCCAGCTGGAGAGCCTGGGCCCCTTCGGCATGGGGAACCCCGGCCCTCGCCTGCTGGTGCCCTCCGGCCGGCTGCGCGAGGTCCGTCCGCTGGGCGAGGAGGGAAAGCACTCCCGCTTCCAGCTCGAGAGCGGAGCCGGGCGCGCGCTCGGCGTCGCCTTCGGCATGAACGGCAAGATCTCGAAGCGTGAGGACCAGGCCCTCGACCTCTCGATCGAGCTCGAGGTCGACCGTTGGAACGGTGCGGAGCAGCCGCGGGTGGTGGTCCGGGAGCTCTACCCTCTCGCCGACCCCAAAGCCGAGGGCCCCATGCCCTGCGGCGATCACTGCCCCGCTCCCGACGCGGAGTGGTGGAAGCGTCTGGAGGCCGAGCTGGCGGCGACCGCGGAAGGCCGGCCAGGGCAGCTGCTCGACGTGAGGGCGCCGGAATCCGCCCAGCGGGAGACGATCGACCGCAGGGGCGGAGCCGTCGTCGCCTCGCTCGTCGAGCTGATCTCGAGCGGTGAGCCGCTGCTCGCGATCTGCGCCGACGGCGGCCGCCGCGCGCGGTTGGCATCGGAGGCGGCGGACCCTCGCCGGTTCGGTGCGCCCGTACCGCGGATCGTCTGCTGCCGTTGCGGCACGGCCGGGTTGGACGCGGCTCTCGCGGACGCACCGGAGGCCGGGCTCGTGCTCGCGGACTGGACCGCCATCGCCCTCAGGCCCCGGGCACCGCTCGCCTTCCGCCACGTCGTCCTGATCGATCCACCCCCGAGTGAGGCGCTCGAGAGCCTTGCCCGGGCCGCGCCCGAGCCCGCCTCGATCGGTGGCGGCCCCGCCTCCTACCTCCACCTTGCCTGGGGCCCGGCCGAGGCCGATCTCACGGAGCGGCTCTTCGAATGGGAGTGGAACCTGCGTGCCGCGAACCGCGACATCTGGCGCGCCCTCGCCGCGAGAGGGGGTGAGGCGGCCGCTGCCGAGCTGCGATCGCTGCTCGCCGGGGACTCGGCGTACCCGCGGACGCCGGAGGTCGCGGCTCGCTCGGTGAGCGTCCTCAGCGAGCTCGGTCTCTGCGAGTGGCGGCCCGATGGCGCCGGTTCCGCGTTGCGGGTCTTATCCTCGGAGAAGACCGATCTGAGGCGATCGCGGGCCTACGCGGACTGCGTCGCCAGACAGCAGGAGGGAATCCGATTCCTCCGAAGCAAGGCACAACCGACGTAGCGAGCACCACGACGGACGGCGACCTGCCGGACGGCGTCGAGCTGAGCGATGTCGAGCGGGTCGGGCACACCCGCGTCGGCGAGCCGCCTGAGCGGTCCCGCAGCGTCGGTTCCGACACGATCACGCGCGAGCTCACCGCGGACCAGCGCGCCCTGCTGGGAAACCTCTTCGCCGTCATCGAGGAGCACAAGTCGGACGTCGCCGAGCCGATCGACCGCCAGGAGATCGAGCGAGCCTTCGCCTTCGCCTGCGAGCGCCACGCAGGGCAGGAGCGCAAGTCGGGGGAGGACTTCATCACCCACCCACTCGGGGTGGCCCGGATCTGCGCCGGTATGCGGCTCGACACCGCCACCCTCTGCGCGGCGCTGCTCCACGACACGGTCGAGGACACCAGCGCGAGCCTCGAGCAGGTCCGGGATGCCTTCGGCGATGAGATCGCCCAGCTCGTGGACGGCGTCACGAAACTCACCGGGATCACCTTCAAGAGCCGCGACGAGAGGCAGGCCGAGAACTACCGCAAGATGATGGTGGCGATGGCCACCGACGTCAGGGTGATCCTGATCAAGCTGGCCGATCGCCTCCACAACATGCGCACGATCGGTGCGCTGCCGAAGCAGAAGCAGCAGGAGAAGGCCCGCGAGACGCTCGAGATCTTCGCCCCGCTCGCGCATCGCCTCGGAATCCACGCGATCAAGTGGGAGCTCGAGGATCTCGCCTTCGCCACGCTCCACCCGCGTAAGTACGACGAGATCAAGGAGCTGGTCGCCCAGCAGCGTGTCGAGCGCGAGCGCTACGTCGACGAGGCCGGCGAGTTTCTCGCCAAGGAGCTCGCGAAAGTCGGCATCGAGGCCGAGATCTCAGGGCGCGCCAAGCACTTCTACTCGATCTACACGAAGATGACCCGCAAGGGGCGGGAGTTCAACGAGATCTTCGACCTGACCGCGATGCGGGTGCTGGTCGGCTCGGTGAAGGACTGCTACGGCGCCATCGGCATCGTCCACTCGCTCTGGAAGCCGCTGCCGGGCCGCTTCAAGGACTTCGTCGCGATGCCGAAGGCCAACGCGTACCAGGCACTCCACACCACGGTGATCGGCCCCGAGGGTCGGCCACTCGAGATCCAGATCCGCACTCCGGACATGCACGAGCTCGCCGAGTACGGGATCGCTGCCCACGTGATCTACAAGGAGGGCTCCTCGTCCGCCGACCCGGGCAGGGAGAAGATGACCTGGCTCCGCCAGTTGCTCGAGAACGAGGAGCACCAGGGGCCCCAGGCGTTCCTCGAGGCGCTCAAGGTCGACCTCTTCGAGGACGAGGTCTTCGTCTTCACGCCGAAGGGCGAGGTGAAGAACCTCGCGGCAGGCTCGACCCCGCTCGACTTCGCGTATTCGATCCACACCGACGTCGGCCACCGCTGCGTCGGCGCCAAGGTCAACGGCAAGATCGTCCCGCTCCACTACCAGCTGCGCAGCGGCGACATCGTCGAGGCGCTCACCGCCAAGCAGGGGCGCGGCCCCTCGCGCGACTGGCTGAAGCTCGTCCGCACGAGCCGCGCCCGGAACAAGATTCGTGCCTGGTTCTCGCGGGAGGGTCGCGAGGACGCGGAGCACAAGGGCCGCGACGATCTCGCGCAGGCATTCAAGAAGCAGGGTCTGCCCTATCCGAAGCTGGCCGGCTCCCCCCTCCTCGTCGACGTGATCCGGGAGATGGGCTTCCGCA
>DASTAI010000198.1:0-11186 GCA_035712865.1 Solirubrobacterales bacterium | reverse complement strand
GCGGTTCTGCGGCCGGCCGACACGGCCGGCGTGAAGGCGTCGCTGGACGCCTGCGCCAGCGCGGGGGTGGCCGTCGTCCCGTTCGGCGGCGGAACGAGCGTCGTCGGCGTGGTGGAGGCGCTCGCCGACGGGCATACCGCGGTCGTCTCGCTCGACCTCTCACGTCTGCGGTCGGTCGAGCTCGACACGACCTCCCTCACCGCCCGGCTGGGACCAGGTCTCACCGGGCCCGAGGCCGAGGCCGCTCTGGGCGCCCTTGGAGCCACGCTCGGGCACTTCCCGCAGTCGTTCGAGGAAGCGACGATCGGCGGGTTCGCCGCGACCCGCTCAGCGGGCCAGGCATCGAGCGGCTACGGGCGCTTCGACGACATGGTGACCGCTCTCGAGCTGGCGGCTCCGGCGGGCACGCTGCGGACGCTTCAGATTCCGCACACCGCCGCCGGACCGTCGCTGCGGGAGCTCGTCCTCGGCTCTGAGGGGACGCTTGGCGTGATCACGGACGTGACCTGCCGCGTCCGCCCGGTGCCGCAGACACGTGTCTACGAGGGCTGGGTGGCCGAGGACTTCGATACCGGCCGGGAGATCGTTCGCGACCTGGCACAACGCCGCGAGGCGCCCGACGTCCTGCGCCTCTCCGACGAGGACGAGACCCGCGTCTCCCTCGAGCTCTCGGGCACCGAGGGGCTCCGGAAGCGCGCCCTCGACTCCTATCTCTCGCTTCGTCGCCGCCGTGGCGGTTGTCTGCTGATCTGTGGCTGGGAGGGGGAGCGCGAGACGATCAGCCGCAGGCGCAGCCTCGCCCAGACCAGGCTGCGATTGGGCGGCGCCGTTTCACTCGGGCGCTCCGCCGGCGATTCGTGGTACCGAAACCGATACGGCGGCCCCTATCTGCGAGACGAGCTGATGAACCTCGGCGTTCTCGTCGAGACCCTCGAGACAGCCCACACCTGGAGCCGGCTGGACGAGCTCTACCGGGGAGTCGGCGACGCGCTCCGCGGCGCGCTGGGCGAGCGTTCGATCGTCATGTGCCACGTCTCCCACGCCTACGCCGATGGTGCCTCTCTCTACTTCACCTTCCTTGCCCGCGCCGACCCCGGCGAGGAGCTGACTCAATGGCGGGCCGCCAAGTCGGCCGCCTGCGAGGCGATCGTCGCCGCCCAGGGGACCATCACCCACCACCACGCGGTCGGTCGCGACCACGCCCCCTATATGCGCGCCGAGGTCGGCGAGCTCGGCCTCGACGCCCTCCGCGCGGTCAAGGAGCGGCTCGACCCCGCCGGGATCATGAACCCGGGGAAGCTCTTTCCGGCCTAGCGCAAAGGTCCTCGCAGCACGCTGGTGCCCACCCGCTGGGGGAGGGTGCCCGCCTGGGCAGCCTGCTTCACGGCGGTCGACGCCGTGCTCTCGCGCGTGAGGGTGAGGTCGGCGGTGTCGAAGCTCGGCAGGAGGCTCGCCGCGGCGGTCGGGATCGGCGTCCTGCCGGTGATCCGCCCGTTCTGCCCGACGACCTGGAATGCAACCGGCAGGCTGCGCCCGCCGGAACCGACGAACCAGAGCACGTAGGTCTCGCCCCTGCCCGAGGGCTGGAGCCCTCGAATCGCGAGATCCACCACCGGTTGGTCGGCGACTCTGACGATGGTCAGGCCGCCGCTCGCCCTCGACCCGCCCACCGGCGTCAGCCGCACCGGGATGGCGTCCTCCTGGGCCCCGCCGACCGTGGATGTGTCCTCGCCACCAGAGCCGCCGCCGGCGAACGCGACGACCACGAGGACCACGAGCAGCACCAGCGCGCCTCCGCCGGCGATCAGCCAGAGGGTCAGATGCCGGCGAGCGGGTCCCGCGGGCGCCTGCGCGGCCGCCGGGGTGGCGGGCCCGCCGCCGTCGAGGACGGAGAGTCGGTCCCGCACGGCGTCGGGAGGGAGCTCACGATCTTCCTTCGGTTCGAGCGCTCCGGCGGCGTGATGCGCCCTCGAGCGGACGTCCTCCGCGCTCGTGCCGAGCACCTCGGCCACCCCCTGATACGTCTCCCCGCCGAGGAGCAGCCCGAGCAGGGCGCGCTGGTCCTCGCTCAGGGCCATTGGCGACGCGCCGGGCTCAGCCCTTCTTGCCGGCGCTGCCCTGGTTCGCCTGCGCCTGGCTCTGTGCCTGCTGGAGGAGCTGGTCGAGTCCCAGCTCGGAGATGTTGCCCTGGAGCACGGGCTGGCCGACGAACTGGATGACGCCCGTCGCCTTCTTTCCCTGTTGCTGCAGGGACTGCTGGACCTGCTGGGCCTCGGTGGAGGAAACCTTTGAGATCCGGATCGAGTCGAAGGCGGGCAACAGCAACACCTGCTGCGCGATCAGGGGGACGCCGCCGGTGAGGTCGCCGCTCGAGGAGACCGTCTCCTGGCCGAGGGGCAGCGACTGCGTGTCGGACTTGTACAGCCACATCAGGTAGCGCTCGCCGTCGGCGCTCGGGGGCAGGTTCACGGCGTTCGCCTGCAGCGCGAAGGTCGGGGTGGTCTGGCTGTTGCCGTTCGTGGCCTGCCGCGTCGCCCCGAGCGTGATCTGCCCGCTGGGAGGGCACTCCGCGTCCGCGGCGCTCCCGGTCGCCGCCAGCTTGATCGTCGGCACGCCCGCCTGCTGGGGAGCCGTCGTGTCGACGCTCTTGCAGTCAGCGCTGTTGCCACTGCTCCCTCCACTCGTGGCCACGACGACCACGACGACGACCAGCGCCAGGGCGGCCGCGATACCGATGATGAATTGAGTCCGGCGCCTGCCGCTCCCCCCACCGAGTCCGCTGAAGAAGCCCGCAACGCGCGAAGCGAACCCAGGCCCCTTCGGCGGCGCCTGGGCGGACGGCGCCGGCGCCGCTGGAGCCTGCTGTGCGGGCGGGGGTGGGGGAGCCGCAGACCGGCGGCCGCCGCGCGGCTCGGGGATCTCGGGCAGATCGGCCCTCGGGGCGAGCAGACGTAGGTTCTGCTCGAGTCGCTGGGTGAGGGCATTCGCCTCGGGGTCGCCCTGCAGGTGGCGCACCGCGTCCGCCCGGCCGATCGGATCCGCCTGCCCGAGGAGGTAGTCGGTCAGCCCCACCTGGGCGTCGGGATCCGCGCCGCCGATCTCCTGCAGCGCCGAGCGGGCCCTGGAGCGAACCTCGCCGGCGTCTATGCCCAGCAGCGAGCCGATGTCGTCATAGCTCTGCCCCCCCTCGAGGAGGAGCTGGAGCATCGTTCGCTGTTCGTCGCTGAGCGCCACCGGCGAGGAAGCGTAGGGCAGGGCGGGGATGCTTGACGCAGCTCTTACCCGGCCCTTAAACCGGGCTCAACGCGCCTCGCCAGGCGCGGATAGAACGTGAGGAGGCCATCTCCGTCGAGCTCGAGATCCGCCGTGAAGTCGCCGTCCCGGCTGATGTACCGGACAACCGAGCCGCCCTCCGTCGCCCGCAGGTGCTCGTAGCGCTGCGGCGATGCCTCGACGCGCAGAGCCGGAGTCGTCACGAATGCCATCAGGAAGTCCCCGGAGCCGGAGGCCTGAAAGCCATGGCGGAGGATGGGCATGGTGTTGGTCAGGGGCGAGTTCTGGATGTCGATGTCGAGCGCCTCCGCGAGGTCCGGGAGTGAGCCGTCCCACGGACCGCCCGGAACCTCACCCTCGTCGTCCACCCTCGCCTCCCAGTCCCGGGACGCATCGTGCCGCAGCAACAGGTGCCGGCGCCAGCTGTCGGTGACCGCGGTGAGCTCGAGCACCCGCGTCACGAAGAGCGGCGCGTCGAGCCGGTAGTCGACTCGAAAAGGGACCGGGTCCGCACCGAACTGGGTCCCGGTCGCGCTCAACCCATCGCCGCTGAGATCCACGGCGGCGGACTCCGTGAGCCACTCCTCGACGCCGGTCCACACCAGGAAGCGCATGGCCGCACACTATGGTGCCCTCCATGGGGCAGTCCGAGACCCTTCCATCCGGCTTCGCAGAGGACATCGGGATCGAGTGGCTCACCCTCGATCCAGACGGCGCGAGCGCGCGGATCGCCATCGAGCGGCGACACCTGCAGCCCTACGGGATCGTCCATGGGGGAGTCTTCGCCTCCCTGGCGGAGAGCCTCACCTCGGCCGCCACCTACGACGTCGTCCGCGAGGAGGGGATGGTCGCGATGGGACAGGCGAACGACACGACCTTCCTGCGCCCGCTCGCGGGCGGCCACGCGACCGCCTCCGCCACGGCGCGGCACCGAGGGCGCACCACCTGGGTCTGGGACGTCGAGATCGCGGACGACGAGGGGCGCGTCTGCGCCCTCTCCAGGGTGACGATCGCGGTTCGTCCCAGGCGCTAGCGGCCTGGTGGCCCCTACCGAGGCAGCGGCCGCATCGAGCCGAAGCGGTTCGTGATCGGCAGGCGCCGATCACGCCCGAAGGCCTTCGTGGAGACGCGGATCCCCGGCGGGGCCTGGCGGCGCTTGTACTCGGCCCGGTCGACGAGGCGAACGACCTCCATGACGGTCTCCTCGGGCAATCCCTCGGCGACCAGCGCGTCGATGCCCTCGTCGCGCTCCACGTAGGCCTCGAGGATCCGATCGAGCACCTCATAGGGGGGCAGCGAGTCCTCGTCGAGCTGGTCCGGCCGCAGCTCGGCCGACGGCGGGCGCTCCAGAACGGAATCCGGGATCAACTCGCGCTTCTCCTGCTGATTGCGCCAGCGGACGAGGCGGTAGACCAGCAGCTTGAAGACGTCCTTGATGGCGGCGAAGCCGCCCGCCATGTCCCCGTACAGCGTCGCGTAGCCCACGGAGAGCTCGCTCTTGTTTCCGGTGGTGAGCACCAGCCACCCGAACTTGTTGGAGAGCGCCATGATCAGATTGCCGCGGATGCGGGCCTGGATGTTCTCCTCGGCGAGACCCGGCTCCGCGCCCTCGAAGGCGGGGGCCAGGGCGTCCCCATAGGCCTCCATGGCCTCCTGGATCGAGATCTCGATCAATTCGACCCCGAGATTGGCGGCGATCCTTCGGGCGTCCGCCTGAGTCTCCTCGCTGGAGTTGGGGGAGGGCATGACGACAACCGTGACCCGATCGGGGCCGAGGGCATCGGCGGCGATCAGGGCGACCAGCGCCGAGTCGATGCCGCCAGAGAGCGCCACGACCACGTGCTGGAAGGCGTTCTTCTCGACGTAGTCGCGGAGCCCCAGCACGAGGGCGGCATACACCTCGGCCTCCTCGCTCTCGAGCGGTTCGGCGATCTGCGGCTCGAGCTGCCGGGAGGTGTTGGCCCCGGTGGTGAGCTCGGCCAGAGTCCCCACTGCGCGCGCAGCGCCCGCCCCGTCGGTGGCCGCCGCAGGTGGAAGCGCCACGTCGCAGACGAGCAGCTCCGGCTGGAACTGAGCCGCGCGGGCGAGCACCTCGCCGTCGGCCGCCACCACGACGCTGCCGCCGTCGAAGACGAGCTCGTCCTGGCCTCCGACCGTGTTGCAGAGTGCGAATGGCACCCCGTTGGCGAGCGCTCGGTCGACGACCAGATTCTCGCGGGCCCGGCCCTTGCCGCGGTGGTAGGGCGAGGCAGACGCGTTGAGGACCAGCCGGGCACCGGCGGCGACCTCGTCGGTTTCCGGGTAGCCCGAGTGCCAGATGTCCTCGCAGATCGTGAGGCCGAGATTTGTCCCGTCGACCTCGATCAGCGACGCGTCTCTCACCGGCTCGAAGTAGCGGCGCTCGTCGAAGACGCCGTAATTGGGCAGGTCGAACTTGCGGTAGAGGCCCTGCACCTCACCGTCGGCGAGGACAGCCAGGGAGTTGTAGGCCGGCGGGAAGGGAGGGTCGATCAGCGGGTCGAAGCCCTCGAGCTCCTGGGGAGACCGCTCGACCCGCTCGGGGAAGCCGACCAGGGCGACGATCCCCTGAACGTCTGCGGCGACCGCGTCGAGGCCCTCGCGGACAGCCGCGAGGAAGTCCCGGCGCAGAAGCAGGTCCTCCGGCGGATAGCCTGAGACGCAGAGCTCCGGCAGCACGACCAACTGAGCCCCCGCGTCGCGCGCGCGCTCGATCGATTCGGAGATCAGGCGAACGTTGCCCTCGACGTCCCCCACGGTGGGATCGATCTGGGCGAGAGCCAGGCGGAAATTCGGCGAATCGGGCATGACCCAAGTATGGCTTCATCCGCATGCCCGGCTACGCTGGCCCGCGTGTTCAGGCAGGCCGAGAGGCCCTCGAGCCGGCGCGGGGTGGACGTGATGGAGGCGCACGTCGAGCAGCTCTGCCGCGAGAACGGAATCCAGCTCGCCGGCGCCTCGTCGCGCGGGCGGGCGATTCGCTGGCGGGGAGGCAAGCTGGAGATCTCCATCCCGCCGATTCGTGGTCAGGTCTCCTACTTCATCGCCCTGCACGAGATCGGGCACCTGGTCGGGCGCGGACGCTCCGCGCCCAGACTCGAGTCCGAGGCGAACGCCTGGATCTTCGCCCTCGAGAACAGCGTCGTCCAACCGACTCCCGCCACCCTCCGCTCGATCTCCAGACGGCTCCGCGGCTATCTCGCATGGGCTCGCAACCGCCAGTACCGCCGCGTGCCGCCGAGGATCCCGCCGCGCGACCATCCCTTCTGGTCGCTTCTGGACCTCGCCTAGGCAGCCGGCGCGCGAGGGCGCGCGAGGTTGCTGACGATCAGAGCCACCACAGTGACCAGGTAGATCTGACCGAGAAGAGCCTCGGTGATCGCGAGGGACCGCCCGAGGTTGGTCGCGGCGACCAGGTCGCCGTAGCCGACCGTCGTCAACGTCGCATAGGAGAAGTAGAGGAAGTCGTCCCGGCCGGTCTCCTTGGTGGTGAAGAAGTCGGTGCTGCCCACGTCCTGGATCACCCCGAAGGCCACCGCGAAGATCAGGCCGATCAGCAGGTAGAGGCAGAGCACGCCGAACATCGAGTGAATCGTCACCCCGCCCTCCTCGCGGAACTGCTTGTAGACACCGAGAGCGAGCGCGGGGGGTGTGAGCACCACATAGAGCAGCGCGACCACCGCGGCCGTGCTGTTGCCGAACTGCCCCGTGCCGAAGAGGGCCAGCCCAGAGCCGGCCACGCCCACCGCCGCGGCCACGATGCTCACACGGACGACCCAGCGAGGCATCTTCGACGCGACCACTGCCGCAACGAGCACCGCCGCCTGAAGAGACACCGAGACGAAACGCGGCCAGTCGCCCTTCGGCGCCGCCATCACGAAGAAGACGGCCACCACGATCAGGATCAGGACGTACCCGAAGCGGTAGTGAATCCGGTGCACCGCGCCATCATCCCCGGCGCCGAGGACGAATCTCGGCGCTAGCCGCTGAGTCTCAGCAGGACTTCGCCCGAGGATCGAGGCCCTTGTCGCGCTTCGCTCCCTCGAGGCTCCTGGGGCCCGGGCCGCAGCTGATCTTCACGTCCCTGAGGCCGTCCCGGGCGTTGATGCGATCGTTGCCGCTCCTGCCCTTCATCACGTCGAATCCGGTGCCGCCGCGGAGGAAATCGTCGTCGGCGCCGCCCGCCAGGCGGTCGTTCCCTGACTTGCCGAACAGCCGATCACTCCCGAGACCTCCCCGCAGGATGTCGCTGCCCTCTTTTCCGATCAGCAGGTCGTTGCCGTCGAAGCCGAGCACCGTGTCGAGCCCGCCGTTTCCGACCTCGAAGTCGTCGCCGCCGAGCCCGACGAGCGTCTCCGGCGTGCGGTCCCCGATGAGCACGTCGTTGTGCTCGGTCCCGAACTGATTCTCGACATCGCCGTGCACCGTGTCGCGGCGGCTGCCCGTCTGGTCCTCGGGTCCGCCATCGTTGAAGTTGCCCGAGCCGATCGTCACGTTGACCCCGTTGACCCGCCCCGGATAGACGAGAGTGTCGGCCCCGTTGCCGCCGTCGATGTCGTCCGCCCCGAAGCCGCCGTCGAGGTTGTCCCTCCCGTTGCCGCCGCGGAGGTCGTCAGCCAGCGGCGAGCCGGTCAGCAGGTCATTGCCGTTGCCGCCGTTCAGGGTTCCGCGCCCGTGCACGTTGTCGTCGCCCGACCCGCCACTGACCGTGCCGGGTGTATTGGCGCCGGTGATGTCATCGCTTCCCGAGCCCCCATCGACTGTCTCGTTGATCGTGCCGGGAATCGTCGCGGGGTCGAGCGTGATCGCGTCGGCGCCGTCGCCGGTCTGGACGATGATCGTCTTGATGCCCGTGCGCGGGCAGACGGCGTAATGCCCATTCACCGCGACGCAGGGTCCATTCGGAGTCAGCGTCGCTGAGCTGTCCCTGACCGAGTAGAAGCCGTTCGACTCGGCGTCCACGCTGACCGTGATCTGATTCACCTGATTGCCCGTCTCGGCGACCCTCACCGTGTCCCCGCCGGTGACCGTTACGGACGAGGCCAGGGCCGCGGGCGACGCGATCAGGATCGCGCCGAGCGCCGCGAGCGCGACTGCGCCTGCCTTCTTGATCGCTCCCTGAGACATGCTCCCTGGCTATACAACACGTAAATACCGTCGAACGAGCGGTCTAGTCCTTTTTCGGACCGTTGAGGTTCGCTCGTAGCATTGCGACGTGCTCTCTGAGCGAAATCTACGGGTCGCCGCGGCGGTCCTGGCCCTGGTCGGGATCGGCGTCGCGACCTACATCGCCATCGCCGAGAGCGGCGGTGGCGCGCCGAAGTGCCTCGTCGGCGGAGGCGGCTGCGAGACGGTCGCGAACAGCAAGTACTCCGATCTGGCCGGCATCAACGTCGCCGTGATCGGCATCGCCGGCTACGTGGTCCTGCTCCTGGCCGCCGCCGTCCCGGGTGATGCGGGCCGCTTCGGCGGCTTCCTGACCGCGCTGGTCGGCTTCGGGTTCAGCGCCTATCTGACCTACCTTGAGCTGTTCGTGATCGACGCGATCTGCCAATGGTGCGTCGCCAGCGCGGTTCTGATGACCCTCTCCCTCGCGGTCGCGGCAACCCGGGCCTTCCTCTACTCGGGCCGTGAGCTCACAACGCCGCAGATACAGTCTTCGCATGGAAGGTAGCCAGAAGCGGCGCGAGCGCCTGCGGGAGCAGCGCCAGGCGGCGGAGGCGCAGGAATCGACCGCTGCGGTACGCAAGCGGCGCCTCCAGTACCTGATCATCGCCGGCTTCGCGGCCGTGGCGGTGATCGTCGCCCTGATCGTGATCAGCCAGTCGGGCGGGAGCGACGGCGGGGGAGGGGGGACTCCCTCCAACATCGCTGGGGCACAGCAGGTGAGCGCGGAGCTCGGGGGCGTTTCGCAGAGCGGCGCGGTGCTTGGGGATTCGAACGCCCCGGTGACCGTCACCGAGTACGGGGACCCACAGTGCTCCTCGTGCAAGTTCTTCTCGGAGAAGGTTGCGCCCGATCTGATCTCGAGCGAGGTCAAGCCGGGCAACGTCAAGTACGAGTTCCAGCCCTTCCTGATCATCGGACCGGATTCCAAGCCGGCGATGAAGGCGGCACTGGCCGCCGGTGAGCAGAACCGCTTCTGGAACTACCTGCAGCTCTTCTACCTGAACCAGGGCGGCGAGAACTCGGGCTACGTCACCGACGACTTCCTCACCAGCATCGCCGAGGGGGCAGGTGTACCCGACCTCGACAAGTGGAATACGGATCGCAACGATGCGAAGTGGGACAGCGTGATCCAACAAGGCTCGAGCAAGGCACAATCCTTCGGCTTCAGCGGCACCCCGTCCATCGTGGTCCAGGGGCCGAATGGCCAGAAGGCGATCGGCGGCTCGACGATCCCTACCCTCCAGGAGATCCAGTCCGCCATCCAGCAGGTGAGTTAGCCGCATGCGCATGCTGGTGATCACCGCCGACGACTACGGCTACTGGCCGTCCTACAACGAAGGAATCCTGGAGGCGATCGCGATGGGCGGCCTCGACTGCGTCAGCGCCATGGTCGAACGCGACTACTGCGAGCCCGAGCCCCTGCTCGAGAGCGGGGTTGAGATCGGTCTGCACATCGAGTTCGAGGGCCGCTGGGGTCCACGCAGCGGAGCGCCTGCCCGCACCGCGCTGCGTGTCCAGCTCGAGCGGTTCGGGGACATCTTCGGCCGCTGGCCGTCTTTTCTCAACGGGCACAAGCACTGCCACGCCCGCCCCGAGCTCGCCACGCCCGTGCTGCAGACGGCGCAGCAGATCGGCGCGCCCGTCCGGTCGGTGAATCCCGACCACCGCCAGTGGCTCCGCGAGCGAAACATCGATACCCCCGACCTGCTCATCGGGCGGATGGAGAGCAAGGAGCCCGCGGAGCCGCCCGAGGTCCGAAACCCTCCCGAGGGCGTCACCGAGTGGATGGTTCACCCGGGCCACGCGGACTCGGATTCAGGCTCGAGCTATGACCTCGCCCGCCAGGAGGACCTCGGCCTGCTCCAGAAGATCATGCTGCGCGCCCGCTTCGACGAGCCAGTCTGGGGCGACGCCGAGCGCGTCACCATGAAGGGGGCCTTCGCCCAGGAACGGGCCGAGAGCTGAGCTCTCCGCAGCCCGCGAGCTAGCCGGTTGGGGATTCCTCGCGCTCGCTGCCACCGTTCTTCCCGGCGGCGTCGGCGCCCTGGCGAGCCGTGAAGCGACGGAAGAACCCGGGGCGCCCGCCCGCGGCCTCGATCAGCTCGTCGATCGAGGCTTCGATATCCAGCGCCAGGTCCTCGAGGTCCGGCATGCCGTCATAGTCGCCGATGAGACCGAAGTTGACCTGCCCGTCGTAGCTCATGATCCCGATGCAGACACCCTGGTTCTTCGCCAGGGGGACCATCGGGAAGACGCGCTCCATGCGGCGGCCCATCAGGTAGAGAGGGAACTGGGGGCCGGGGATGTTCGTCACCACCAGGTTGAAGAAGCGCTGGCGAGACTGCAGCCGGGCGGCCTGACCGGCGATCGTCGGCGGGGCGAAGTCGGCGAGCTGGGTCAGGAGCGAGGCGCCAACGGCCTGCTTGGACTGCTTCAGGTCTCCCATCGACTGGCGGACGATCTCCATCCGCCGCTTCGGGTCCTCGCACCAGACCGGCAGCGTCGCCATCATCGCGGTCACCTGGTTGCCGAGCGTGCCGCGCTGGTCGGCCGTCCGCACGCTGACCGGGACCATCGCCCGCAGCTCCACGCCGACGGTGGGGTGCCCCCGGGAGCGCATGTAGCGGCCCAGGGCGCCCGCGACCGCGGTCAGGATGACGTCGTTGACCGTGCCGCCGAGCTCGTTCTTCACCTGCTTCATCTCGGCCAGCGAGGCCCGGACCCAG
>DASTAI010000197.1:0-5336 GCA_035712865.1 Solirubrobacterales bacterium | reverse complement strand
CGTGCGCAGCATGCCCGGTGCCGCGAAGATCGCGAGGCTGCGTGCCTGCTCGGCCCAGAAGTCCTCGTCGTCACCGAGCTCCTCCAGCGTCTCGCGCAGCTCGGGGACAACGCCGCGGTCGACTTCCTCACCCCCGAGTTGGCCGATCGCGTCCGCGGCGAGATTCTTGAGCTCGATGCGAGCCGCCTGGGCCTCCTGCGTGATCGGGCTGGTCGCCAGGTAGATCGTCACGCATGGGCCCACCCTGGCGGTGAGCAGCCGCTCAACCGCTGAGGGTGTCGGGATGTCGGTGTGAAGCGCCACCGCCCTCACTGCCAAGACTAGTTCGATGCACCCACCGGTTCGTGTGGCGGCGGGGACGTCCGGCTTCCCGACAACCCCCAGTACGGTTCGCTGCCTTGCCTCTCCGCTGCGTCTACACCGACCTCGACGGCACCCTGCTCGGCCGCTACGGCTCGCTCTTCCGCGACTCCGAGGGCGAGTTCTCGCTGCTCCAAGCCCGCGCGCTCGAGGCCTGCCACCGGGCCGGCGTCGAGGTCGTGATCAAGTCCGGGCGGCGGGAGGGGTCCGTGGTCGAGGACGCCAAGCTGATGGGGCTCCGTTCGTATATCGCCGAGGTCGGGACCGTGGTGATGATCGACGGCGAGAGGACCGAGCTGGTCGGCGACATCGAGCCCGACCCGGGGAAGAGCCTCGCCGAGACCTGGGTCGACCGCGGGATCGCCGACGACCTCTTCCGGCATTTCAAGGGGCGACTGGAATGGCATACGCCGTGGCACCGCCAGCGGCACCTCTCGCTCCTCTTCCGAGGGAAGATCGACATCGACGAGGCGAACCGTCTGCTCGCCGAGCGCGGACACCAGGGAGTCCGGGTTGTCGACAACGGTGCGATCTTCGCCCCGATGGAGGGAATCGACGGGCCCGCTCACGCCTATCACCTGCTGCCGGAGGGGGCGAGCAAGGCACGCGCCGTTGCCTTCCACATGCAGGTCCGCGGCTACGCGCCCGAGGAGTGCATCGCGATCGGAGACTCCGTGGAGGACCTCGAGGTCGCCGCTGTCGTCGGCCGCTTCTTCGTGCCCGCCAACGGCCCCGAGCGCGATTCCGCGCTGCGCGAGGCGATCGCCGGCCGCCCGAACGTCACGGTGACCGAGGGGCGGATGGGGGAGGGCGTCTACGAGGCCGTGGTCTCTACGCTCGCGGGCGCCTGATGCGCTCCATTCATGTCACCAGGACGATTCCCGCTCCCCCGGAGCCGATTTTCGAGCTGCTGACCGACCACCGGAACTATGACCGCTTTCGCGGCATCACCGGGTCGGAGCTCCTTCGCGAGGGCGATCCCGCACCGAACGGGGTGGGGGCGGTCCGCCGCATCAGGTCCACTCCCTTTCGCTTCGACGAGGAGGTCACCGCGTACGAGCGGCCAAGCCGGCTCGACTATTTGATTGTGGACCTGAACGTCCCCTTCGAACACCACGGCGGGTCGATCCGCCTCAGCGCGGACGGCGGTGGCACTCACGTGGACTGGCGCTCCAGCTACACGGTCCCGACGCCGCTCGTGGGCGGACTTCAGGAGGTCATCTGGAAGCCGGCCCTCACTCGCGGCTTCAAGCGGGTGCTCGAGGACGTCGAGCGGATGCTCCGCGAGCCCTCTGTCGGCCGCTAGCCGCCGCCGTTCGCGGAGAAGCCGGTGCGCCGCAGCTCCAGCTCGCGCTGCTCGATGACGCGATCGATCAGGCCGTATTCCGCGGCCTCGGCGGCCTTGAAGAAGCGGTCTCGCTCCATGTCCGAGTGGACCTGCTTCTTGGACTTGCCGGTGTGCTTGGCGTAGATGGCGTCGATGCGGTCGCGCAGGTCGAGCGTCTCCCTGGCGTGGATCTCGATGTCGGCCGCGACCCCCTCGAAGCCGCCGCTCGGCTGGTGGATCAGGATTCGCGAGTTGGGCAGCGCCATCCGCTTGCCCTTCGCGCCGCCGGCGAGGAGGAGGGAGCCCATCGACATCGCGATGCCGTAACAGATGGTTCGCACGTCGGGCTTCACGAACTGCATGGCGTCGTAGATGGCCATGCCGGCGTAGACGACGCCTCCGGGGCAGTTGATGTAGAGCGAGATGTCCTTCTCCGGGTCCTCGGACTCGAGATGGATGATCTGCGCCACGATCAGGTTCGCGACCTGGTCGTCGATCGCCTGACCGAGGAAGATCACCCGGTCGCTGAGCAGACGTGAGTAGATGTCGAACGAGCGCTCCCCGCGTGCACTCTGCTCGACGACCATTGGAACCAGCGGCATGTCGACCTCCTGACGAGTCTTCACCAGATGCGCAACTAAGCGGTTGCACAATCCGTACGGTAACATAGAGCAACCATGAGGTTGCGAGAGGAGGCCCTCCCAAGAGTCGACGAGGAAGCACCCTGGGTCGAGCGGGAGACCCTGATCGAGGCCAGCCCGGACGAGGTCTGGGAGGCGCTCACCGACGATGACCGGCTCGAGGAGTGGCTCGCACCGGAAGTGGAGCTCGATCCACACGAGGGCGGCGAGATCGCGGTCCGCGACGGCGACGAGGAGCGGACGGGGACGGTCGAGACGTTCGAGGAGGGCGAGCGGTTCGCCTTCACCTGGTCGCGTCCCGGAGAGGGCGAGAGCTTCGTCCAGTTCACCATCGAGGCAGTGCCGGCCGGCACGCGCGTGACGGTCGTCGAGACTCCCATGGCCATGGCGCTCGCCGGCTGGGGCCCGCGGCTGGCGCGCCTCGAACGCTCGCTGCGCTTCGCCCTCGTCGCTTGAGGGCACCCGCGCACCGACAGGTCGATTCCGTCTTCGGGGCCCTCGCCGATCCCACTCGCCGGCGCGTCGTCGAGACGCTCGCCCGCGGGGGGACGGTTACCGCGAGCACGCTGGCGGAGCAGCTTCCAATCACCCGCCAGGCGGTCACCAAGCACCTCTCGGCCCTCCGCGGCGCCGACCTCGTGACGTCGACCCGCGTCGGCCGCGAGACGCGCTACCAGCTGCGACCGCAGCCGCTCGACCAGGCCGCCGAATGGATTCAGATGGTCGGAGCCGAATGGGACGGCCGCCTCGACGCGCTGCGCCGCTCGGTCGAGAGCCGGCGAAGCGACGCTCGATAGCATCGCCTCATGGCCAAAGCGACCGTAGCCGAGGAGGAGTACCTCCAGATCATGTTCTGGCTCGAGGAGGCGGGTCTCCCGATCAATGGCGCGAACATCGCCCGAGCCATGCAGCTCTCGCCCCCGACCGTTCACGAGATGATCGGTCGCCTCGAGGGAGACGGGTACGTCGCCCGCGCCGATGACAAGTCCCTGGAGTTCACCGACAAGGGACGCGAGGAGGCCGAGGCCATCTCGCGCCGCCACCGCCTGATCGAGCGGTTCCTCACCGACGTCCTCGGCATCCCGTGGGACGAGGTGCACGAGGAGGCCGAGCGCCTGGAGCACGCCATGTCGCCAGTGCTCGAGGAGCGGATGCTCGCCGCGATCGGCGACGCGAAGACCTGTCCCCACGGTCATCCGATCGTCGAGGGCGCGAGGGAGGAGGGGGTCCTCCTCGCAGACGTCGAGCCGGGCGCCGAGGTCCGTGTCCTTCGCTTCGAGAACGAGGCCGAGGAGATCCTGCACTACCTGAGGGGAACCGGGATCTACCCCGGGCTCGAGGGCACCCTCCAGAGCTCCGACGACGACGAGGTCGTGATGGGCTCCGAGGAGGGCAGTCACTCGGTCTCGAAGAGCGTCGCCGAGACCGTCTCCGTCAGGGCGGATCCCGCTCCGCCGGCGCGTCCCCCTCTGCCGGAGCAGCTGGTCATCTCCAGCGACCGCTACGGCAGATAGCCGGTCTCACATCTTTACGACCCGTTAGCCGCAGCTTCAGGTCTGCGGCTCAGACTTGCTGATACTCTCCCGACGGAGATAGTCGAGTAAGTCACTCAAGAAACAGGGGAATGCCCATGGAAGCAACCACCAGCAACACCCGGATCTTGATCAACGATAGGAACATCGCTGAGCGCCGCCTGGTGGCGATCGCAAGGGCGATCGAGGCTCACAAGAACGAGCAACGGCGCAAGCCGTACCCGACGCGCTCCGAGGACCTCAGCCTCTACCGACGGGCCCGCGAGATCCTCGGTGCCGACCGGATCTAGGCGGCTTCGGCGCCCGCGCGGCTGCCGGAGCGCAACCGCTCGAGAGCACGCGCGAGCCGCTGGACGCCCTCGGCGACGTCGTCCGCCGGAACGGGCGCGAAGGAGAGGCGCAGGCTCGAGTTGCCCCCCTCGATCATGAAGTCAGGGCCGGCGACGAAGGTGACGCCCTCCTCCTTGGCCTCGGCGAGGAGCGCCTCGGTGTCGACGTCGTCCTCCAGGTCGAGCCAGAGGAAGTAGCCCCCCTCGGGGACGACGAACTTCGCCTCGGGGATGTGCTCGCCCAGCGCCGCCACCAGCGCGTCGCGCCGCTCCCGGAGGGCAGCGTTCACGACCTTCAGGTTCTCGTCGAGGCCGCCCGAGCGGCAGAGCTCGAAGACGATCGACTCGGCGAGCATGTTGGGGGAGATGTACGTCTCGTTGGCGCGCTTCGCAAGCGTCCCGATCTGATCCGCCGGGCCGACGAGATACCCGACGCGAACTCCCGGGCTGACCGACTTCGAGAACGAGGAAGCGTGGATGACCCGGTCTGCCTCGTCCATGTCGAGCATGGTCGTCCCACGCGCCTCCTCGAAGGAGATCAGCCGGTAGGGGTCGTCCTCGAAGAGGATGAAGCCGCGATCCGCCGCCAGCTTGACCAGCGCATCGCGCTTCTCGATGGAGAGCGTGCAGCCGGCCGGATTGTGGAAATTGGGGATGACGTGGGCGAGCTTCAGCTGACCGTCCGCAGCCGCCGGCTCGATCTCGGCTGGAGCGACTCCGTCGGCCTCGAGGCGCGCGCCGACGATGTCCGCGCCGGCCTGCTGCAGCAGGAGGAGGGTGCGGTCGTAGGTCGGCTGTTCGACGACCACACGATCACCCTTCGCGATGAGGTAGCGGAATAGGAGCGCCGCGGCCTCCATCGAGCCGTTGGTGACCATGACCTGATCGGGATCGACACCGTGATGGTCGGCGATCCACTCACAGAGGCCGAGATGCCCACGGCCGGTGCCATAGCTGAGCGCCTTCTCCCAGTCGGACTCGAGCGCGCGAGCCGCGGCGTCGCGCACGGCCTCGTGGGGGAGGATGTCGGCGCTGGGGGCGCCACGAGCGAAGCTGATCGTCCGTTCGGCCATCGGCGCTTCGAGTATACGAACGGTGCGATACTCATCGCCCGGGGGATGGAGGCCGCCGACCCGTTCGGAATACT
>DASTAI010000196.1:0-4338 GCA_035712865.1 Solirubrobacterales bacterium | reverse complement strand
GCTTCGGCTCGGGGGCGGGCGGCGGGGCCGGCGGGGGCGGGCAGTTCACCTGGTTGACCAGGTCGGTGGCGACCGTCTCGACGCCCGGGCGGAGGTCGGCCGGCAGGTCCGAGTCCTGGACGGCGGCGTTCAGGTCGTCGGCGGTATGCGCCGCGTGGCAGAGGTCGCCGGCGTCGAGGTCCGAGGCGATGCGGTCGCTGAGCTTGGCGAGATGGTCCGCCGTCTCCTGTGAGACCGCGGGCCGGGCGGCAGTGGTGGTGGTCGTCTCGTCGCTGCTGCCTCCGCCGCAGGCCGCCAGGGTCGTGGCGGCCACGGCAAGCAGCACCAGGAGCGCCGCCGCCTTTCGGGTCCCCAGTCGCATCGGTCGATCTCGAGCTCGATCAGCCACTACCCGGCTCGCGCTCCTGAAAACCGCGGCAGCTCCGTACCGGCAACCTCGGGTAGCGGGGAAATTCGGGTTCGGTCCGCGACCGCTCGCAGAGCGAGAAGACCGAGCCGCGCGTGTTGTGGATCAGGCGCTGATGGCGGCAGCGGTCACAGAGCCCGGCGTCGGGACGGCTCACCGCTCCGCGGGATCCGGGGGGTCCGGGGGGACCTCGGGGACTTCCGCGACCGCCCGCTCCTCGGCGATCACCTCGGCGTCGATCGAGGCTCGGGCGGCCTCCTCGGGGCCGAAGATCGCTCGCTTGAGGCCCTCGCCGACGTTCTCGGCGCTGCGCTGCGCGCGCTCGAGCGGCTCGGTGAGGCGGACGACGCGCCCCAGGAGCTCGTTCATCCGCTCGGCCTGTTCGAGCGCCTCGTCGGCCTGCCGGCGCATGACCTCGAGTTGCTCGCGCGAGACCTCCATCAGGTCGTTGGCCTCGCGGATGCTCCGCTCCATCGCGCGGGGGAGCTCCACCGCCGTGCGAGCCATCGAGATCGGCCAGCTGATGATCTCTCTGAGCACTGGGCGCAGGGTAGCGGGAGGCTGCCGGGCATTCGACAGATCCAGCGCAGGGTTCATTACTTCACTTTCTATAGTTAAGGCGTGGCCACTTTCCGTCGCCTACTCGGCTTCCTGCGTCCATATCGCCGCCAGTTGACCGGCTCCCTGGCTCTCGCCTGGCTGGCGATGGGCATGACGGTGCTGATTCCGCTGCTGATCGGCGGTGCCGTGAACGCGATCGAGGACGAGCGCCGCAGCGACATCCTGCCGCTCGTTCTGGCGCTCTTGGGAGCTGGGTTGCTGAGACTGCTGCTGACGGTCGGGCGGAGATTGATCGCGGGCAAGGTCTCCCTGGCGGTCGAGTTCGACCTGCGCCAGGTCTTCTACGAGCATCTCCAGAAGCTCGAACTGGGGTTCTTCGACACCCAGCAGACCGGCCAGCTGATGTCACGGGCGACCGTGGACCTGCAGTCGATCCGGTTCTTCCTCGGCTACGGGCTGATCTGGGTGAGCCAGAGCGCGCTCACGATCCTCTTCGCGGCCGTGGCGATGTTCGTGCTGGATCCGGTCCTCGCCCTGCTGGCACTGGCGCCCGTGCCGTTTCTGGTGGCGACGGCGACCCGCTACAGCCGGCGCAACCGCCCTGCCGAGCAGGAGGTGCAGCAGCGGATCGGCGAGGTCACCGCGGGCGCGGAGGAGAGCATCTCGGGGATCCGGATCGTGAAGGCGTTCGCGCGCGAGGGGCACATGCTCGACCGCTTCCGCCACTCGGTGAACCGCGTCTTCGAACAGAGCATGGTCTCGACCAGGCTGCAGGCCTTCTACACGCCGCTGATGGGCTTCCTGCCGAACATCGGACTGGCGGCCGTGCTGCTGGTCGGGGGACTGCAGGTAATCCACGGCTCGACGAGCGTCGGACACCTGACCGCCTTCTACGCCTATGTCGTCTTGCTCTCGGGGCCCGTGCGCTGGCTCGGCATGTCACTGAGCATGGCCCAGCGGGCTGTCGCTTCCGGCAACCGGATGTTCGAGATCCTCGACCGGGAGCCCTCCATGCAGAGCGCGCCTGATGCCCCGCCGCTGCCGGAAGGCAGGGGCCAGGTGTCGCTGCAGCGGGTGACGCTGCGCTACGACGGCGCCGAACCGGCGCTCACCGGGATCGATCTCGAGGTCGAACCGGGCCGGACCGTGGCGCTGGTCGGGCCGACTGCCGCCGGCAAGACGAGCCTCGTCGGGCTGCTCGCCCGTCTCTACGACCCGAGCGAGGGAAGGGTGGTGATCGACGGCGCCGACATCAAGGACGTCGACCTGGCCTCCCTGCGCCGCGAGATCGCCTTCGTCGCCGATGACAGCTTTCTGTTCTCGGACACGGTCTCGGGCAACATCGCCTACGCCCGGCCCGAGGCCACGCAGGAGCAGATCGAGGAGGCGGCAAAGAGGGCGCAGGCACACGACTTCATCACCAAGCTGCCGGACTCCTACGACACGGTGATCGGCGAGCGTGGACTGACGCTGTCCGGCGGGCAGCGGCAGCGGATCGCGATCGCCAGGGCGCTGGTGGCCGAGCCGCGGATCCTGATCCTCGACGACGCGACCTCGTCTGTGGACGCGCGCACCGAGGCCCAGATCAAGGAGGGACTGCGCGAGGCGATGGAGGGCCGGACGACGTTCATCGTGGCGCACCGCCTCTCCACCATCTCCCTGGCCGATGAGATCGTGGTGATGGACCGCGGTCGGATCGTCGATCGCGGCGCTCACGAAGAGCTGCTCGAGCGGTGCCCCCTGTACGAGGAGATCGCGGAGAAGGGGCTGGAGGATTCGGTCTATCTGCAGCGGGATCTCGAGGAGCGCGAGGAGCTGGCGAGACTGTGAACTTCATGCGAGGACGCCCCACAGGCGAAGACGAGGGGCGACCCGATTCGGGCGGGGCGCAGAACTTCTTCGCACTCTTCCGTTCGCTCTGGGCGCTGATCCGCGGCGACGATGGCCGCTGGCGCAAGGTGCGCTGGCTGCTGTCCCTGCTCCGGCCGTATCGGCGCCAGGTGCTGATGATGTTCGGCGCCCTCATCCTCGCCACGGGGGCGACGCTGGCGCCGCCGTATCTGGTGGGCCAAGCGGTGCATGTCTCCCTGAACGGGGACACGAGCGCGCTCGTCCTGATCATCGTGGCCTTCATGGGGGCGGCCCTGGTCGGGTGGGGGACCAGCTACCTGCAGACCTATCTGGTCGGATGGGTCGGGGAGCGGGCGCTGCAGGACCTGCGGATCCGGATCTTCACCCACCTCCAGCAGATGTCGATCGGCTTCTTCACCCGCAACCGGCCGGGGGTGCTGATCTCGCGAATCACCAACGATGTCGACGCGCTCGACCAATTGATCAGCACCGGCGTGGTCACCCTCTTCTCGAGCACGCTGACCCTGGTCGGCGTGGTCGTGATCATGCTCGTCGCGGACGTTCAGCTGGCTCTCGTGGTCTTTCTGACGCTTCCCCTGCTCTTCCTCGCCAGCCTCGTCTTCCGGATCGTGGCTGCGAGCGCTTACCGGATCACGCGAGAGCGGATCGCGGAGGTGACGGCCTATCTGCAGGAGAGCCTGAGCGGGGTCCGGGTCGTGCGGAGCTTCGCGCAGGAGCAGCGGCACGTCGGGCGGATGGCGGAGCTCAACGAGCTGAACCGCCGGGCCAACCTGAAGACCGTCTACCTGAACGCGTCGTACTTCCCCGCGGTCGAGCTGCTCTCGGCGATCGGGACGGCCGTGATCCTGCTCTACGGCGGCTACCAGGCGCTCGACCTTGCGACCGAGTCCGCGAGGAACGCCCAGATCGGGGTCGTGGTCGCGTTCGTCGGCTACCTCTCCACCTTCTTCGACCCGATACAGCAGCTGTCCAACCTCTACACGACCTACCAGCAGGGGATGGCGGCGCTGGACAAGATCTTCGACCTTCTGGACACCGAGCCGGACATGGTCGATAAGGACGGGGCGGCGGACCCGGGGACGCTGCGCGGAGAGATCGAGATGGATCACGTCTGGTTCTCGTACGGGCTCGACCAAGCCGCGGGACTGAAGAGGTCCAGCGGGAAGATCGAGCGGCTGGACCAGGAGGTCGAGTCAGGTGACTGGGCGCTCGAGGACGTGTCCATTCATGTGTCGCCGGGGGAGACGCTGGCGCTGGTGGGCGAGACCGGCGCCGGGAAGTCGACGTTCGCGAAGCTGGTGTCGCGGTTCTACGACCCGCAGCGGGGCCGGGTGCTGGTGGACGGGATGGATCTGAGGGATCTGAAGGCCAGTTGCCTGCGGAGCCAGCTGGGGATCGTGCCTCAGGAGGGCTTTCTGTTCTCCGGGACGGTGCGGGAGAACATCGCGTTCGGGCGGCCCGGAGCCAGCGACGAGGAGATCGAGGCCGCGGCTGATGCG
>DASTAI010000195.1:0-4962 GCA_035712865.1 Solirubrobacterales bacterium | reverse complement strand
CTTTTCGGCCTGGCGGCGGTCCTGAGCTTCTTCGCGCTTCGCGGCATGCGGCGGATGACCGTTTGAGTGATATGCGAGGGTGCTCCGCAGGCGAAGCCGAGGAGCAACCCGTGAGGGGAAGCGTGCGCCGTCGGGTCCTGCAAATCGCCGAGGACACCCTGCGCGGCAACTGGCTCGAGGGCGAGCGGGACGGCGTGGAATACGGCTACTCGCGGCCTAGCCCCAAGCACTACCCCTGGCAGTGGTACTGGGACTCCTGCTTCCACGCGATCGTCTGGCGGCGCTTCGACCGGGACCGCGCCGAGCGCGAGCTTCGCAGCCTGCTCGACGGCGGCCGCGCCGACGGTTTCATCGGCCACACGATCTTCTGGGACCGGCCCGTCGACTGGCAGCGTCGCTGGACCTACAACGTCACCTCGCGGAGCGCGCGCAACACGTCGACGATCCAGCCGCCGCTGCTCGCGTGGGCGTGGCGAATCGCGGTGGGGGATCCCTCCGAGGAGCGCCGCATCGCCGCCCACCACCGCTGGCTCGAGGGAAACCGGGACCTGGATGGGGATGGTCTCCTCTGGATCGTGCAGCCGGATGAGTCCGGCCTCGACTCCTCGCCGAAGTTCGACGTCGTCTGGGGGCGGCACGCGCACGGTCACCCGCTCTTCCCGTTGCTGATCGCACGGAACCGCCGGCTCGACTGGGACGCGCGCAGGGTGCTCGCCGCGGACGGGCCCGTGCTCTGCGAAGTCGTCACCAACGTCCTCTGGTGCCTGGCCCGGATCGCGGCGGGCGAGCCCTCGATCACGCCGGCACTGATCGATCGTCTCTGGGACGAGCGGCGTGGCCTCTTCCTGGACGTTGCTCGCGGGAAGGTCGCAAAGGTCGGCGACACCGATGCGGTCGGCGGCGATCGCCGCATCCGCGTCTCGACCTGGTCTGCCCTGGCGCCCCTGGCCCTGCCGGACCTGCCGGAGGAGATCGGCCGTCGGCTGGTCGAGGAGCACCTGCTCGATCAGCGCAAGTACTGGCTGCCGTACCCGCCGACGTCGGTCTCGGCGCAGGAGCCGAGCTTCGAGCCCCGCCGGTGGAGGCGACCGTTGCGTCGGCTCTACTGGCGCGGCCCGACCTGGATCAACTCCGCCTGGCTGATCTGGATCGGCCTGCTGAGGCAGGGCTACTCACCCGAGGCGCTCGAGATGACCAAGCGGCTCTCGAACGCGGTCGTCCGCGAGCGCCTCCGAGAGTTCTACGAGCCCTACACAGGGGCTGGCCTCGGCGCCCGCGAGTTCGGCTGGTCGTCATTGATCGCCGAGCTGGTCGAGCCGGACCCGAGCGCGCCCGGCTCGTATCTGACGGACTAGGCGAAAACTGATCGGCTTTCAGGTTGAGGGAGGGCCGCCTGGAGTGTCGGCCACCCGATGGCGATCGCTGCTGGAGACGCGGCGCCGCATCACCCAGCCCGCGACGAGGAGAACGATGACCACGCCTATCAGCGCGCTCAAGATGCCGCCCCAGTCGAATACGTCTTCGTCTCCGATCCCAAGTCCAGCCGTGAAGATCAGCCAACCGAGCGCAGCGCCGACCAGGCCCAGCACGATCGACACGAGCCAGGACTTCGGCCCTTTCATGCCCGCGAATACATCGTTCGGGACGAGCGCCCGGCCGATGAACCCGGCAACCAATCCGAGGAGCAGTGCTCCGACCACTTCTCACCTCCTGTCAATGCATCCGCAGAGGGATGCACTCGTTGCTCGCTGACCCAAATCTACGCAGCCTGACGCCGCCTGTGGGGCCTCAATCTCCACAGATCGATCCGAGCGCTTGGACGACCCGGACGGCGTAGATGCCGTCGACGTCCCGGTCCGGATTGAAGTCAGCGACGGACGCGCCCAGGAAGTTGGGCGCAGCGACGAGCGGCCGGGCGAGGGCGACGAGCTCGTCCCAGTCGAGCCCGAGCGATTGCGGATAGCTGACGGCGGGCAGCACGCTTTCGTCGAGGACGTCGAGGTCGAGATGCAGCCACGCCGGACGGTCCCCGAGCCGCGCGGCGGCGTCGGTCCCCACCTTGGCGGCGCCGCGCTCACGCACCTCGGGTGCGGTGAGAGCATGAATGGCTGGGTCCAGACGGGAGTTCTCGCTGGCGACGTCGGGGTGAAGCTCCGCCGGGCGATGCCCGAGGAGCACGACGGCGGCCGGCTCGACCATCGGTTCCTCTCGCTCGAGCAATCCTTGCGGCCCGTGACCGGTGAGGACCGCAAGGTCCATGTCGGCTGCCTCACCGGTTGGTGAGCTCTCCCCGTCGAAGAAGTCCGCGTGCCCGTCGACGAACCAGAGGCCGGAGTCGCGGGGCAGTGCCTGGAAGACGCCGAGCAGGAGGGTGCAGTCGCCGCCGACGATGAGCGGGCGCTCACGGGCCTCCAAAACCTCCCGAACGCGAGAGGCGATTGCGGTCGACGCTCGACGCACGTCGACTGCGCCGACTACCCCGGTGTCGGGGTCGCGTCGCGTGTCACGGACGCGCGCGTCGGCCTCACCGGCGTCGCGCGCGCGGAGGCGCTCCATGAGTCCCGCCGCCCGGAGCGCGGCGGGCGCGTGTTCCTCGCCGCGCCCTGCGCCCGAGCAGTCAAGTGGGGCGTCGACGATGGCCCAGCGAGCCATTCTTCTCATTCCGGTGATCCGGGTGAACCAACGGGGCGCCCGGTACGTAACCGGTTTGGACCATGGAGACACGATGACGACGCTCGAGCTCCGCAGGCACCTGGCCGAACTGGTGGAGGAACGCTCCCTGGCTCTCGTATCGGGCCTCGCCGGGGTCGATAGCTACATGGCCGACCTCGATCAGGAGCTCGAGGCCTGCCGCCAGCTCTACGTCGGCTCGGCGGTGACCGAAATCGCGACCCTTCGAGCCGAGCTCTTCGGACCCCAGCTCGGATGAGCCCTACGCGGCGGCCGGCACCGGCACGCTGATCGACACTCCCGCCTGGCAGACGAACTTGCCCACGGTCCGCTTCTTCACCTTGACGCGGACGAAATTCGTTCCGGCCGGCAGGTTGTTCGGGAGCTGACCGGTCGCCGAGAAGTTCCCGACCGCATCTGACGAGACACCGGCGAGCGTGGCCAGCACGACCCCGTTCGCGTCCAGGACCTGGAGCCGGACCGACCGGCTCGGCTCACAGGCGCTGGCGGTGTTGAGCGATCCCTTCGCCGTCACCTTGCCGCCCTTGTTGATCTTGGGACTGCCGTTGAAGAAGATCACTCCGGTCTTCTTCTTCTTGCCTGCCACCGCGGTCGCGCTGAAAACTCCCACGGTGATTGCCGCAATCGCGAGCACCGTCAGCACCTTCACTGCCCTCATCGGACACCCTCCTCCTAGCTTGACGGTGCCGAGTCTATGCCCTGACTCGTCACACGGGTTGCGCCTCGCTTCGCTGCGGCGCACCCTCGCATCTACTTGTAGCGGTAGGTGATGCGCCCACGATCGAGGTCGTAGGGCGAGAGCTCGATCTTCACCCGGTCACCCGGCAGGATGCGGATGTAGTGGCGGCGCATCTTGCCCGAGATGTGACCGAGAACCTCGTGGTCGTTGTCCAACTTGACGCGGAACATCGTGTTCGGCAGGGCTTCGGTGATCTCGCCCTCCATCTCAATCTTCTCTTCCTTCGCCATCTGCGCGGGGCAGGGTAGCGCCTCGCCCTATTTCCCCTCGAAAGTGGCCTTGCCGGGACCCTCCTCGAGGAAGGTCTCCACCGCGTTCTGCAGGTCCTCCGAGGCGAAGAGCTCGGCGAAGACGTCCGGCGTGACGCCATCGGCCTCCTCCACGCCGCCCGCCCGGAAGGCACGGATGATCCGCTTCGTCGCTCCGTGGGCGATCGTCGGCCCATCGGCGAGACGATGCGCGAACCTCATCCCCTTCTCGAGCAGCTGATCGTCCGGCAGGACGCGGTTGACGACGTTCCAGCGCTCGAGCGCCGCCGCCTCGTAGAGACCGCCGCTCATGACGAACTCGGCTGCGCGGGCGGGACCGGCGCGCTCGGCGAGCCGTTGGGTGCCGCCGGCTCCCGGGGTCAGGCCCACTACCGCTTCGACCAGGCCGAAGCGAGCGGACTCGGTGGCCCAGATCATGTCGCAACCAAGCGAGATCTCGAGGCCGGCGGTGAGGCAGAGCCCATGCACCAGGGCGAGGGTCGGAATCGAGAGGGCCTCGATGCGCTGGACGACAGGGATCAGGGACCCGAACGCCTCAGACGCGGCCCCCTCCCGAACCACGCGCTGGAAGCTGTGCACGTCGACCCCGCCGGTGAAGATCTCGCCCTCCGCCCGCCAGACGAGGGCGCGAGCGTCCGAGCCCTCCACCTCGTCGACGCAGGACGTGAGCGCACCCCAGGCGTCGTCGCCGAACAGGTTCAGCGGCGGGTTCTCGAGAACCATCACCGCGACGTTGCCGTCGCGCTCCAGCCGGATCGGCGCCGTCTTCGTCTCCTGGTCAGCCATCGTCTCCTCGCAATCTGTTGGCGATCTGGGCGATCTCGTCCGGGTCCCCGGCGGCGGGCACCCACGGCAGCTTCAGTGGATCGTCCTCGTACCGCGGCACGACGTGGAAGTGGAAGTGGAAGACGGTCTGCCAGGCCGCCGCGCCACACGAGTTGATCAGGTTGATCCCGTCGGTCCCGAGCACCTCCTTCATGTGCCTGGCGAGCCGCTGGGCGGCGAGGATCGTCGCCGTCAGGTCCTCCGCTCCGATCTCCATCAGGTCCGCCGAATGCTCCCGCGGCACGACCAGTGCGTGCCCAGGCGTCGCCGGATTGATGTCCATGAAGGCGACGGTCCGCTCGTCGGAGTCGATCGTCTCGCTCGGGATCGTGCCGGCGACGATTCCGCAGAAGAGGCAGTCGGGGTCCGCCATTCGCGCCGGAGCCTATTGCCCCCAGGCACGCGAGGCCTCTCCTAGCGGAGCTGGCGTGCCCGCTG
>DASTAI010000194.1:0-3470 GCA_035712865.1 Solirubrobacterales bacterium | reverse complement strand
TTGGGAAGATCGTCCGCCTCTCCCTCACCGAGACGCCCGCAGAGCAGCGACACCGGCATCGGGTCCAGGAACTCTCGTGCGGCCTCGTCCGGGACGATGGCGCCGCTGGCGGCGGCCACGTAGGCACAGAAGCGCGCTGGGCCGGCGCCGAGCCGCGCCTTGCCGATCTCGGTCCGGGTCCGCTCCAGCACCCCCTCGATCCCTCCCCACAGGCGAGTCAATCCGTTCGCCTCGAAGAACGCCTCGCCCGCCCGCTCCGACTCCACCTCCGCGCCGATCCCCTCCAGTCGCCGCAGGGCGTGCTCCCAGGAGCTCTCGGCGCGCTGGGGATCCGGCGGGATCAGCACGAGCTCGGGGCAGCGCGAGAGCGCCTCGCCCATCCTCATCCCCGCCCGCAGGCCGGATTTCTCGGCCGCCGGCGTGACCTCACCGATCAGCTGCGCCGCACCCGGGTCGGGGGCCAGTGCGGCCGCCCGCGATAGAACCCTTCGATCGCTGACGGCCGCGATCAGCCGGAAGCGGGGGATCAACGCGCATGCGACGGGCATCGAACGTATGTTCGTATACCCATGCCGATCAGTCAAGAGGACGCGGGTTAGGAAACGCTTCCCGGGGGAATCCGTCGAGCAAGATGCTGATCGGAGCCGTCATCGCCTTCTGCCTCGTCCTGCTGGTGCTCGCCTTCCTGGCGCCGCGGCTCTCGCGGTACTTCCAGGAAGCGGGGGAGAAGCCCATGGAGGCAGGCCAGCGGGCCGGGAGCAAGGCGCCCGGCAAGTTCGGCAAATGGCTTCAGAAGCCGTTTTCGACGAGCCGCAAGGCGATGCAGAAGAGCGGCGCCAAGGGTCGGGAAGGACGCGCCAAGACTCGGCTCTAACCGGAGTACTCTCCGGCCATGTCCAAGCGGGAGCCGACGACTGAGGAGCTGCGGCAGGTCCAGCAGGAGCGGACGACGGATGAGCACGAGGCGGTCGACACCTCGCTCACTCCTGACGAGGCACGACAGCACGAGCGCCGCGCCGACAAGTCCGCCTATCTCGAGCGCATGCTGGCCAAGCGGGCCCGTTCGGAGCGCCGCGAAGATTCGGATTGAGCCTGCGGTTGGCTCTGATCGCGAGCTGCCGAGAGCATCTGCCCGGTGCTGGAGAACGTAGTACTTCATCGATGAGCCCACGCGCGATCGGCCTGCTCGCAGCGCTCTCCCTGGTCGCCCTCGCCGGCTGCGGCTCCTCGGACGGCAAGCAGGACACCACGATCGCCGGCAGCGCCGAGCCCGCTCACGTTCAGGTGATCAAGAAGTGGGCCGACGAGCTGCGGGCGGGCGATGTGACGGCGGCGAGCGAGCGGTTCGCGCTTCCCACTGTCGTCCAGAACGGGACCGTGCCTCTGCAACTCACGGACCGCGAGGAGGTGGAGGCCTTCAACAACTCGCTTCCCTGCGGCGCCGAGCTGACCGCCGCGACCGAGTCCGGGAAGTACACGATCGCGACCTTCAAGCTCACGGAGCGCCCCGGCGTCGGCCGGTGCGGGAACGGGGTGGGGGAGCAGGCGAAGACCGCGTTCGTGATCCAGGACGGCCTGATCACCCAGTGGCGCCGTGTCGTCGACATCGGCGAGGGGGGAGATCAGGGTCCAGTCGTCTGACCCACCCGCTGGATCACCGCGTCGGTGAACTCCGTCGTTCCCGCGTGGCCCTTCAGATCCGGGGTCCTGACGCCGGACGCAGCCGTCTTGAAGACCGCGTCGTAGACCGCCTCCGAGGCCCGCTCCGCACCTTCGACCCCGGCCTCCGCCGCGTAGTGGAGGACGGAGGCGCCCGCGAGGATCATCCCCATCGGGTTCGCGATGTCCTTGCCCTCCAGTGCTGGCGCCGTGCCGTGGGGCGCCTCGCTCATCGCCACGCGGACTCCGAGCGCATCGTCCAGAGCGAGCAGGACCGACTCGGCTCCTGCGATTGAGCCGAAGAGCGGCAGGACCAGATCCGAGAGCAGGTCGCCGTCGCGGTTGAGGCTGGGAATCACCAACGGCGCATCGGCTCGGCCGGTGAGCAGCCCGGCATAGGTGGCGTCGATCAGGACCGGCTCATATTCGACGTCCGGATGCCGCTCGGCGGCCGCGTCCATCTCCTCCTTCAGCATTCCCTCGTAGACCGGGCTCACGGTCCACTTCGGCCCGCCGTACACCCGGCCTCCGATTCCCTTGGCGGTCCGGAAGGCATATTCGGAGACCGCCCGGCAGATTGAGCGGTGGATGATCTCGGTTCGCTGCGCGACCTCGTCGCCGTTGTCGGAGCGGCGGGACTCCTCCGCGCCGTATGCGTCCTCGACCGCCATCCGGACCACCGAGATCGGGTGATGTATGCCGGCCACCGGGCTGACCCCGGGAATCCGCCGGCCGGTCCGGACGATCACCTTGCCGTCGATCGCCTCGCGAATGATGCGGTTGGGGCTGCCGACGTCGTCGGCTTCCTCCGGGGTGATGGTCGCGGCCTTGATCCCGAATCGGGCCTCGTTCATCGCCTCGGCCGCCTCGGTGCAGACTGCGTTGTTCGTCCGCCGGCGGTTCTCGAGTGAGAGGTCGAAGCGCTCCAGCTGCAGGTCGAGGCCGATCACCTCCGGGGCGAGCACCCGCAGAGCCTGCTCGAGCAGCTCCTGCCCGGTCTGGTCCCCCTCGAGCACGACGAGCCGCAGATCACTCATGCTGCGAGGCTATCTCCATGGATGAGTCGTGCACCTGGTGTGGGGTGGAGGTCGAACGGGATGACGGCTTCCGCGCCTATGAACCGGTCGGAGAGCGCCGAGCGGTGTTCTGCCGGCTGGAGCACCTGGTCCCCTGGTCGATCCAGATGATGCGAGGGTGCTCCGCAGGCGAAGCCGAGGAGCAACCCGTTGTTTCATGGGAGGCCGGAGCGATGTCGGAGCCGGCGTCACTCGACGAGGGTGCAACCACCTGCTCCCACTGCGGCACCGCCCTGGACGACGCCCACGTCCTGCTCGTCCGGCACCGCGGAGAGCATCGCGTCGCGGACGGCTTCTGCGGCGTCGACCACATGAACACTTGGGCGAAGGCCGGCGGCCGCTGGCAGTGAAGACGCAATTTGCGCTTGTCCAAATCTCCATCGAAATCGGGGAATTCCGCAAAACGCACGTTGACGCCTTCACAGGTGCTTGACGCGGGATCTGTGAGCAGTAGGCTGCTCCCCACTTGAACAGGACAGGTTGACCTTCGGGTCAATCAGGTTCAGTTCAAAGAGAGGGCCCGGGCGACCGGGCCCTTTCGCTTGCCGGGAGCGACCGACCGATGAACGGGGCCGGCGGGGCGGGTCATTACCGTCAGTAAGCATGCCCACGTCTCGTTCCATCCAGCGCACGTATCTGCTCCTGCTTCTCGGGAACACGCTGGCGGCCTCACTGATCTGGGGGATCAACACGATCTTCCTGCTCGACGCCGGTCTCTCGAACCTGGAGGCCTTC
>DASTAI010000193.1:0-10979 GCA_035712865.1 Solirubrobacterales bacterium | reverse complement strand
GGCTTCCGCAACACCTACGACTACGGGCACTACGGGGTTCTGCTCAAGAACAACGTCAAGAACGAGTGGTGGCGCTCGATGCTGCAGGAGCGCGACGACATCGTCGCTCTCGACTCGGCGATCATCCAGAATCCGAAGGTCTGGGAGGCCTCCGGTCACCTGGCCGGCTTCACCGATCCGCTCGTTCAGTGCCTCGGGGACTGCAAGCGGCGATTCCGCGAGGACGATCTGCGAGAGGAGCAGCTCGGCGACGAGCACGCCGAGGGCGAGATCCGCTGCCCGGTCTGCGGTGGCGAGCTCTCCGAGCCTCGCCGGTTCAACCTGATGTTCGAGACCTACGTCGGCCCGGTGCAGGACGAATCGAACAAGGCCTTTCTCCGCCCGGAGACCGCCCAGGGCATCTTCATCAACTTCAAGAACGTCCTCAGCTTCGCGCGGAAGAAGCCGCCCTTCGGCATCGCCCAGATCGGCAAGTCTTTTCGCAACGAGATCACCCCGGGCAATTTCATCTTCCGCACACTGGAGTTCGAGCAGATGGAGATGGAGTACTTCGTGCCGCCGCCCGAGGCCGGGAAATGGCACGAGTACTGGATGGAGCGGCGGCTGGGCTGGTACACCGACCTGGGAATCCGCCCCGAGAAGCTCCGGCTTCGGGCCCATGGAGAGGACGAGCTCTCGCACTACTCGAGCGCGACCTCGGACGTCGAGTACGACTTTCCGATGGGCTGGTCCGAGCTCGAGGGGATCGCCAACCGGGGTGATTTCGATCTCACCCAGCACGCCGAATTCTCCGGCGAGAAGCTCGAATACGTCGACTCGGGCAGCGGCGAGCGCTACGTCCCCTACGTGATCGAGCCGGCGGCCGGCGTCGACCGGGCGATGCTCTCATTCATGATCGATGCCTATGACACCGAGGAGGTCGAAGGCCGTCAGAGGACGGTGCTGCGCCTCCATCCCAAGCTTGCCCCCGTCAAGGCCGCCGTTCTCCCGCTGGTCAACAAGGACGGCCAGCCGGAGAAGGCCCGCGAGATCTACGAGGAGCTCCGCGAGCTGATGTCCGCCGAGTACGACACCGGCGGCTCGATCGGCAAGCGCTACCGGCGCCAGGACGAGATCGGCACGCCCTGGGGGATCACCGTCGACCACCAGACGATGGACGACGGCACCGTCACTCTCCGCGATCGCGATTCCCTCGAACAGGTTCGTCTACCCGCCTCCGAACTCGCCGATGAGCTCAGCCGGCGGCTGAAGGATCCCTGGACCTCACCGAAGATGGGCGCCAGGGCCTGACGTAGTTAGGCCGGCAGTTAGGCCTGAAGCCGCGCAGACGGCCGAAGAGCACGAGGGCACCCAATCCGCCGATTCCGGTAGAAGCCAGGCGTGTCCATTCGCAGGAGCTGCGGCGTCTTCGTCCTCGCCGCGGCCATAGTCGGTTGGAACTGCGGCAACGTCGGCCCCGTCGTCGGCTCGCTGCAGCGGGAGTTCGACATCGGCCTCGGGGAGGTCGGGCTGCTCTCCGGCACCTTTTTCTTCGCCGGCTCGGCGGTGGGCAGCCTGGCGGGCGCCGCGGTGGCCCGAAGGATCCGTGTGATGGTCGGGATCTGGGCGTGCTGCGTGCTCTCGCTCGTGGGGAACCTGATCTTCGCCGCGGGAGACAGCGTCGGCGTGCTGGCGGTCGGGCGGGTGTTCGCCGGTCTCGGGTTCGGCTTGGCCGCCGTCTTCGTCCCGGCCTATGCCCGAGCGGTTGGCGGGGTGAGGATGGTCGGGCTGTTCGGCGCGGGTCTCACCCTCGGCGTCGCCGCCGCGCTGTTCCTCGGCAGCGTCCTCGAGGGAGCGGACGTCAGCTGGCGAGTGGCGTTTCTGATCACGGCCGCCCTGGCGGCCGTCGCGCTGCCGATCCTGCCGAATGAAGATGTGGAGATTCCCCGGACCGCGTCGGAGGGCCAGGGGCTGGTCGGGGAATGCCTCACCAATCAGGCCTGGTGGCGGGTGCAGCTGCTCGGACTCACCACCCTCACCATCCCCCTGGTCGTCGGCGCCTGGCTGGTCCATTTCCTGATCACCGGCTACGGGATGTCCGCGGCCGAGGCAGGGGCACTCGCCTTCGCGCTGTTCGCGATCTCGGCCGTGATGCGGGACCTCGCCGGGCGGATGACCGCCGCCGGGGACAGTCCCGCGTTGCTGGTGATCGTGGGCCTCGCACTCGGGGCGGGCGGGCTCTTCCTGCTCGGCGAGGGGGATTCCACCGTCGCGGCCGTGGTGGCCCTCGTCCTGATCGGAGTGGGCCTCTCCCTGCCCTACCCGCTCTACTACGACGAGGCCGAGCGGGTCCTGCCGGACCGCCCGATCGGCAGCCTCGGGCTGATGCAGGTCGGGACGGGGATCTTCCCGATCCCGGTGATTCCCGCGTTCGGCGCCGCGCTCGCGAGCGGCGACGCCGATCTCGCCTTCGCCGGGCTGGCGGCGTTCACCCTCCTCACCCTCGCCCTCAACGCGAGGCCCCCCGTGCCGCCACGCGAGGCGGTGGCGCCGGAGGTCAGCTCGACCAGCGCTCGCCCTGACTGATCCGTTCCTGGCCGACCCAGGCGAAGTCCATCGCCGCCTGCACGACCTGCTCCCGCGGGACCTTCCGGTGGATGTCCCACCAGTCGGCCAGCGACTGCATCGCCCCAACCATCTGCTGGGCGAGCATCTCCACGAGCTCGGGGAGGTTGGGGTAGTCGAGGCCCTTGCGCTCGGCCTCCTCGTTCATCAGCTGGACGATCGCGGCGGCGACCTCGTCCCGCAGGAGCTCGAGCCGCACCGAGACATCGGGGTCGGCGGCGTTGCGGAACATGATCCGCCAGGCGCCCCGGCGCTCCGCGACGAAACCGAAGAACGCCTCGACCCCCGCCCGCATGCGGGCCTCACCGGGCTCCGCGGCGGCGACGGCGCCCGCGATCCGCTCGACCAGCTCGTGGACGTGCATCTCGAGCATCGCGACGTAGAGCTCGCGCTTGGAGCAGAAGTGGTCATAGAGGAGGGCCTTGGAGACGCCGGCGCGCTCAGCGACCGAGTCGAGCGAGGTCTCGTGGTAGCCGCGCTCGGCGAACGCGTACCGGGCTGCGTCGAGGATCGCCTCGCGGCGATCGGCCGCGCTCATGCGCGAACGGGCGGGTGCTGTCCTTGTCTCTGTGACGGGACTCACGTTACTAACTGACTGGTCAGTCAGTTACTATACGGCACGAATCCGCGGAAACCCAGGAGGCCCCGAGATGTCGGTCGCGCAGCAGAACACCGCCCAGCAGATCACCTACCAAGACCTCTACCGCCGCTGGGAAGAGGGCAACTGGAAGGCGAGCGAGCTCGACTTCACTCAGGACAAGGAGGGCTGGGAGGCGCTCTCGGACATCCAGCGGAAGTCCGCCATGTGGGTCTATTCGATGTTCTTCTACGGCGAGGACGCGGTCACCGACGGCCTCTCCCCCTACATCGAGGCCGCCCCCAAGGAGGAGCAGAAGTACTTCCTCGCCACCCAGCAGGTCGACGAGGCCCGCCACGCCGTCTTCTTCTACCGCTTCTTCAACGAGGTGATCGGCATCGAGGGCGACATCGCCACCGGCCTCCAGGCCACTCTCCCCGAGCTGGGCTGGGGCTACCGCCAGGTCTTCGCGCGGCTCGAGCGGATGGTCGACGAGCTCCACAGCGACCGCTCCCTCCCCAAGTTCGCGCAGGCGATCACCCTCTACCACATGGTCATCGAGGCGACGATGGCCCAGCCGACGCAGCACTTCATCGAGGACTTCTTCGTCAAGGCCGGCACGATGCCGGGCTTCAGCGCGGGTATGGAGAAGGTCTCCCGCGACGAGCAGCGTCACATCGGCTTCGGAGTCAAGGTCCTCTCCGAGCTGTTCGCCGAGTCCGACGAGTGCAAGGCGGCTGCGGCCGAGCTGCTCAGGGAGGTCCTGCCGTACGTGACCGGGATCTTCGTGCCGCCCAATTGGGACGAGCGCTACACCACCGAGTACGGCTTCACGCTGGAGCAGATCTACGCCTTCGGCATGAAGTCCGTGGAGACGAAGTGGAAGGCGACCGGCTACCCGCTCTCTGAGATGCCCGGCGTCTACCCGTTCGACCCCGAGATGGCCCACGAGGAGCGGGCCCAGCGCCAGATCAAGCTGCTCAAGGCCGGCGTGATGGGCGAGCCGAACGGGCAGCCGGAGGTCAATCCTGAGGTCGAGGCCATTCTCTTCGACATCATCGCCCGCTCCGCTCGCACCGACGCCGTCGACCGGCCGGTGACGATCCAGTGGCGCTTCGAGGACGCCGAGCCCTGGCACGTCCGCATCGACAACGGCTCGACCAGCGCCGAGAAGGGCCTGGCCGACGACGCGGACGTGACCCTGCGCACCAGCTGGGCCGACTGGATCGACATCTCGGTTCGCGGCCAGGACGCGCGCCGGGCCATCCTCCGGCGCAAGCTGAAGCCGCGCGGCTCGCTCCGCCAGCTGGCGCGGATGCAGAAGATCTTCCCGCCGCGCCCCTCGCCGGTCGAGTAGCTAGCGCCGCGGCTGGAAGAGCACCTTGAGCAGGGCCTCCCTGAGGCCCGGCACCTGGGACGCGTCGATCGTCTGGCCCTTCTGATCCGGGTCGATGCCGTGCTCGCGCAGCACCTCCTTGATCTCCTCGCGCTTCCCGGTGCCGCGCAGGTCGAGTGTCTGCGACGACCCCGGCTGGGTCCAGCCCGGCTCTCCCATGGAGACGCTCCGAGCGTCGGGGATCGCCGTGCCGGCGACCATCTCCTCGAACTCCTGCGTTCCCGGCTCGGGCATCGCCCGCCGGTCGTTCTTCCTGAGGAAGTCGAAGAGACCCACCGGCCCGATCCTAGGCTCCCGGATCGTCCTCCGGGTCGGAGGAGCCGGAGCCGAGCTCGACGCCGACCAGGTTCGCCGGGCGACCCGGCAGGTACATCGACGAACCGGTCGCGAGCGCGACCTGCTTGCCCTCGGCGTTGGTCAGCTCCGCCCCAGCGATGACCAGGGTCCGGCCCCGATGCAGGATGCGCGCGCGGGCCGTCATCTCCTCGCCGTCGGGGAACACCGGCCGCAGGTAGTTGACCTTGAAGTCGAGGGTCGCGACGGCGGTGTCGGCCGGGGCGGTGCTGAAGGCGGCCGAGGTCATCGCGCTCTCGGCGAGCATCGCGGTGAAGCCGCCCTGGATCGTCCCGGCCGAGGTCGAGAGCCACTTAGTGCAGGGCAGGACTGCCACGGTCTCGCCCTCATCCGCATCGGACAGGCGCAGGCCGGTCAGGTGGTAGATCGGCGGCCTCGGGAGCTCCCCGGCGATCAGCGCCCGGAGGATCTCGAGGCCGTTGCGGCGCTCGAAGACCTCCTGGGGAATCACCTTTCCCTCGACCTCGCGGCGCAAGGGGTCGTTCGGATCGCTGCCGGGCTCGGGCATCTCGATGACGACGCCTCGCTCCGGCGGGTCCGGCAGCGGGTCGACCGGCGGGAAGACGGTGCAGCGCGTCGTCCCGTGCGAGATCAGCTGGTCCTCGTCGTCGAAGAGGAAGGCCTCCGAGATCCCCAGCGAGCGACCGCGGTGGATCAGCTGACCCGAGCCGGTAACCGCGGCGCCCCGCTTTGGCACCACCGGGCGAAGAAATGACATCGAGAGCTCGGCGGTCGTCATCCCCTGGCCCGCCTCGACGTCCGAGTGGACGACCGAGCCGAGCGCCGCGTCCCCGATCACCGCGAGGACACCGCCGGAGATCAGCCCCGACGAGTTGGCGAACCACGGCGACGCGGGCATCGAGAAGCTGGAGTGCCCCCGCGAGCCCTCGGTCATCTCGAGCTGCGTCAGGTAGCCCATCGGCGAGTACGGGATCAGCCCACGCCGCCCCGCTCCCATGCGATCGATCCCCGGCAGCGCCAGGAAGGAGCGGTCGGGGTAGCCGCCCTTGGCCGGCTCTTGCCAGATCATGCGGGGATTCAACAGGGCTTCGCGATCGGAAACCGCCCATTCGGCTAACGGCAGGCGACCGAGCTTGATCTCGTCGCGAAGGTGATCGATCCGGTCGCAGATGTCTCATACCCGTCGCCTAGGGGGCATGGATGGGTCCGACCCGGATATGGGCCGCTGCCTGCGAGTCGCCATCTCACTGGCCCTTGTCTGCGTCGTCGCCCTGATCACGGCTCAGCCGTCAGTCGCTCGATCGACGGTCACGAACCCGCTCTCGACCACCGCGATGCTCAAGTGGCGGCCCGGGTATATCGGCGGCGTCGCCGGCGCCAGCGCCGCCAGCAGCGTTTCGAAGCTGAGCGCTGCCCAGAAGCACAGGCGGCTCAAGCGCCTTTGTTCTGCGAAGAAGACCAGGGTCTGCCGGAAGCTGAGGGAGTCGGCGCGACAGCTCACCGTCAACCTCGGCGGACAGGGAGCGGGCTCCGTCGCCGGCCCCGGGATCAGATGTCCCGGAGACTGCCTCGAGAGCTACAGGTCCGGCACCAGAGTGTCCCTGGTCGCGACGCCGAGCGCTGGCTCCAACTTCATGGGCTGGTCGGGGGCGTGCAGCGGCACGGGAGCGTGCAGGGTCACGATGAAGAGCGCGCGGCTGGTGGCGGCCAACTTCAACCCATCTCCCACCTCGCCTCCCCCGCCTCAGACGACCTATGCCCTCAACGTCACCGTGAGTGGCGGTGGCTCCGTCGCCGGATCCGGGATCTCATGCCCAGGCGATTGCTCCGAGAGCTACACCGGGGGCACACACGTGGCGCTGGCGGCCAGCCCCGGCGCGGGGAACGAGCTCACGAGCTGGGACGGAGCCTGCTCGGGGTCAAGCGCGACCTGCACCGTGACCATGGACGCCGCCAGGTCGGTGGGCGCTGATTTCGCGAGTGACCCTTCTCCACCGCCCCCACCCCCACCGCCGCCACCGGTCGGGATCACCACGACGCCCGTAGATGGCGGACCCGACTACTACTCGCACTTCTCGAATCCGCTGCCCTCGGACACGGCCTACTTCCCGATCACGGCCTGGTTCAGACCTGCACTCGACCAGAGCACCATCAACCGCGAGAAGGCGTTCGGGCTGAACGGGATGGTCGGCGTGGAGAACCCTGAGGGCACTCAGGAGGGCCTGCTGCGCCAGGCGGGGATGCACGTGTTCCTACAGGCCGACGAGCGGACGCGGTTCAACGACATCGGCTCGGAGACTGCGGGCTGGCTGACCTCCGACGAGCTGGACATGTGCTGTGGACCTCCGGGGTTCGGGGGCGGCAACGGCTACCAGATGCTCGACTCCATTCGCGCCGGTCTACCGCAGGACAACCGCTTGCGTTTCACCAACTACGGCAAGGGCGTCATTTTCTGGGAGACCGATCAGCAGGCGGCCCAATTCGTCAACCAGTACCAAGACGTGGTCTCAGACGACGTCTACTGGTTCACCGATCCGAACGAGAAGTCGGACCCGCGCTCTGGCTTTGCCTACGGCTACGGCGACACGGTCAGCCGCATCCGTTACCTGGATTCGCTCGACGGCAAGCGCAAGCCGGTCTGGGCTGTCGTCGAGTTGGGTTGGCCGTTCACTGAGTCGGCCTCGGCAGGAGGGCGAAGGATTCTCCCGGCTGAGTCCCGGGCTGCCGTCTGGCAGAGCCTGATTGCCGGCGCCCGCGGGATTGTCTATTTCGACCACAACTTCGGTCCTGGAACGCCGGGGAGCACGATCCTGGACGCGGGCTACCCGGACACCCAAGCGATGATGAAGTCGGTGAATGCGCAGGTCCAGTCGCTGGCGCCGGTCCTCAACTCACCCACGATCACATCCGGCGTGTCGGTCTCCGGCCCGGTTCGCTGGATGGGCAAGCTGACGAGTTCGGGCGGGATCTACATCTTCGCCGGTGCGACGACGGGTGCGACCAGCGCCACCTTCGCAGTTCCGAGCGGGACGACGGCAGAAGTCGTCGGGGAGGGCCGCAACATCCCGATCAGCGGCGGCACCTTCACGGACTCCTTCGCGGACAAGAACGCAATTCACATCTACAGGGTCAGCGGCTAGCCGCCCAGGATGTGGCGGGCCGCCTGCGTCCCGGCCTCGATCACGCCGGTGTGGTCGCGCTCGGGGTCCGAGAGGACTTGCAGCGCGATGCCGTCCGCCATCGCGAACAGCAGCGCGACCACCGCATTGATGTCGGCGCGCGGGGAGATCACGCCCTCGGACTGCTTGGCACTGAGGATCTCGGCGACGTGGTCGCGGGTCCGGTTGAAGAGCTCCCCCACCTCGCGCTGAATCTCCGGGTTGCGGCGGCCGGCGGTGAAGAGATCGAAGAGAAGCACCCAGAAGCCGGGATCGTTCTGAATGGAGTCCTGGAGGTCGGCGACGAGGACCTCGAGGAGCTCGTCGACGGACTGGGCCTCCCCGAGCGGCTGATCGAGCCGGGCGATCCGGTGCTCGGTGTCGCGCCGGACGACCTCGACCAGCAGCGCCTCCTTGGTGCCGAAGTAGTAGTGGAGCAGCCCGCGGCTGACCCCCGCCTCGCGGGCGACGTGCTCGAAGGTCGAGCCGGCGATGCCGCGACGCGCGACGCTCGAGCGCATCGCCTCGACGATCCGCTGCGCCTTGTCGCCGCTCAGCTCGCGCGTCTTGGTGGTCGCCTCCACGGGCCGAACCTTACGGCGTTGGCTGGCTGGACAACCTGCCGCTCTAGCGGAGCTTCACGGGCGGGTTGTGCCCGGGTATGACGACCGCCGGATCCAGGTCGCGGATCCGTCTCCACTGCTCGAGCAGCTCCTCGCGCTCGGGACCGAAGTCCTCGGGCAGCTCCATCCGATCGAAGTACTCCGGGAGCGGCCCGACGCAGTCGGAGGCGATCACGACGAGGCCCTCGTCGGAGTCGACAAGCAGTGAGATCAGGCCCTCCGAGTGCCCAGGCGTGCGGATCCAGCGCAGCCCCGGCTCGATCTCCCCCTCCTCCCCGTCCAGCACCTCGAGGTTCGCCAGTTCGAGCATGCCGGAGACGATCTGGGCGTAGGGCGCCTCGGTCTCCAGCTTGTGGACGTAGGTGCGTTTCATCGGCCAGCCCGCGAGCCCCTCGGCGTGGTCGAAGTGCAGATGGGTGAGGATCACGTCATTGATCTCGTGAGGCTGGACGCCGAGCTCCTCCAGCGCGCCGTTGAGCGGGGCGCCCTGCATGATCAGGCCGGGGTCGACGAGGTAGTCGCGGTCACCGCGGATCAGCAGCGAATTCGGGAAGGCGACCATGCCCGCCGTCCGCCCTTCCTCCTGCAGGGCCTTGTAGCGCTGGAACCCCTCGGCCGAGCTGTCGATGGTCGCCGGCTCCGCCTCGCCGTTGGAGACCGCGAAGACGTAGCGCTGGGCCGGGACAAGGACGTGGACGCTCGCCATCGGCGGGAGGGTAGTGGCAGGCGCGCGAGAGGGCGCCTGCGGGCACCCTCTCACATGGAGCGGGGTCCGCCCGTGGCCACGACGGCGGGGAATCGAGTGGCTATCCTATTGCTGTACCAACTACAGAAATTGGACCTTGACATGAGCCTTCTTCTGATTCCACTCGACGAAGCGATCGTTTTCCCCTCGATCACCGCGACCCTGCCGGTCGACACCGGTGACGAGGACCGTGTCTTCCTGCTGCCCCGCCAGGACGGCGAGTTCGGCCGTATCGGCGTGGTCGCAGAGGTGATCGAGCGGGGCCAGCTGCCCGGCGGCGCCCATGTCGCCACCGTGGTCGGCCTCCATCGAGGCCTCGCGGGGGCCGCACAGCCCGCCGAGGGCGAGCAGCTCCGCGTCGACGTCCAGGAGATCCACGACGGTCACCCCCAGGACGAGCGGACCAACGAGCTGATGACTGAGTACCGCGCGGTGGTCGAGGAGATCCTCGAGCTGCGCGGCGCCGACGAGCGCGTCGGCATGTTCCTGCGCTCCATCGAGGAGCCCGGAGCGCTGGCCGACACCACCGGCTACAGCCCGGATCTCTCTCGCGAGCAGAAGCTCAAGCTGATCGAGACCGTCGACGTCAAGGCGCGACTCGAGCTCGCCATCGAGATGCAGCGCGAGCGCCTGGCCGAGCTCCAGGTGCGGCGCAAGATCCGCGACGACGTCGAGTCCGGGGCCCAGGCCCAGCAGCGCGAGTACTTCCTGCGCAAGCAGATGGAGTCGATCCGCAAGGAGCTCGGCGAGGACGATGAGGACCTGATCGCCGAGTACGAGCGGAAGATCGCCGAGGCCGAGATGCCGGAGGAGGTCGCCGAGCAGGCCCAGCGCGAGCTCAGCCGGCTGGAGCGCCAGGGCGAGCAGTCGCCGGAGTCATCGATGATCCGGAACTACCTCGACTGGCTGCTGGCCGTGCCGTGGTCGAAGCGCTCCGACGAGCGACTCGACCCGGCGCACACACGCGAGGTTCTCGACGAGGACCACGCCGGCCTGGACGACGTCAAGCGGCGCATCACCGAGTTCATCGCGGTCCGCAAGCTGCGCGAGGAGCGCGAGGTCGAGGACGACAGCCGTGCCAACGGCGCGATCCTGACCCTGGTCGGACCGCCCGGTACAGGCAAGACCTCGATCGGCGAGTCCGTCGCGCGGTCTCTCGGCCGTGAGTTCGTCCGCCTCTCACTGGGCGGCGTCCACGACGAGGCCGAGATTCGCGGCCACCGCCGCACCTACATCGGCGCGCTGCCGGGCCGCATCGTCCGCGCCCTGCGGGACGCCGGGACGATGAATCCGGTGATCCTGCTGGACGAGGTCGACAAGGTCGGCGCCGATTGGCGCGGAGACCCCTCGGCCGCCCTGCTCGAGGTGCTGGACCCGGCGCAGAACCACTCGTTCCGCGACCACTACCTCGACGTCGAGGTCGACCTCTCCGAGGTCGTCTTCCTGGCCACCGCGAACATCCTGGACACGATCCCGGCGCCGCTGCTGGACCGGATGGAGATCATCCCCTTCGACGGCTACACGACGGAGGAGAAGCTGGCGATCGGACGTGGCTACCTGT
>DASTAI010000192.1:0-6336 GCA_035712865.1 Solirubrobacterales bacterium | reverse complement strand
CGGCGATGCTCCTTGCCGCCGCGATCGACGCAAGCGACATCGCGTCGGCGGCGATCGAAGCGAAGTCCAGGGGGCGGGTCGACCCGGACCTGAGCGGGGGAATGCTGTTTTCGTCAGCGGGGCTGCTGTCGGCGGTGCTCGCGCTCCGCGCCGACTCCGGCTGAGAAGCGCGCCTTCTCCGGCCTCTCAGGCCGCGGCGGGCGTCTCGACGACGTCGTGCTCGATCAGGCTCTCGCCGGTCTCCGCCACCGTGTCCTCGATCGGCCGGGGGCTCCATCCGAGCGTGCTCCTGGCCCTCTCGGAGCTGAGGTCGGTTCGCTTCCCGAGCGTCCCGACGATCGACTTGATGCCCCCGTCGAACAGGGCCATGCCGCGCACGAGAAAGTCGGGGATGGTGCGAGTCGGCACCTTCGAGGCGCGATCGCCGAGCCGGTCCTTGAGGATCTCGCCGGCGTCCGCCATCCAGAGCCACTGGGTGACGGCGATGAAGCGCTTGCCGCCGGCGTCGGGCGACGTCATCGCCCGGATCTCGAGGTCCGCGACATCCCGGACATCGACGAAGTTGAAGCCGAGCCTCGGAACCCCGGGCGAACCCTTGAGCAGCCGCTCGATCGACTGGAGGGAGTAGGAGAGGTCGTCGTGGAGAACCGGACCGATGATCGCGCCCGGGTTGACGACCGCGAGGCGGTCCTCCGCGCCGCGCTCACGGACCAGATCCCAGGCGGCCTGCTCGGCGATCGTCTTCGAGCGCACGTACGGCGTCAGGCTCTCGTCATCCGGGTCGGTCCAGTCGTCCTCGTTCAGGGCCCGTTTGTCCGTGCCCTTCGCCAGCCTCACCGCGGCGATCGAAGACGTCACGACCACCCGCTCGACGCCATGATCGAGGGCCTTGCCCAGCACCCGCAGCGTTCCCTCTCGCGCGGGGCGGATCAGCTCGTCGGGGTCCTTCGGCTGGTTGGGCGGGAATGGGGAGGCGACATGGAGGACGTAGTCGCACCCCTCGATCACGTTGTCCCAGTGATCGTCGCTCAGCAGGTCGGCCTGATGGACCGTGAGGTGGTGCGTCGGATCCACCTGCGAGGCGATCGAGTCGTGCACCTCCGGCTCTCGCGCCGCGTCCCGGATCGTCGTCCGGACTCGGTATCCGCGCTGGATCAGCTCGACGATGCACCAGCCGGCGAGGAAACCGGACCCGCCGGTGACGAGAACCGTCTTGCCGTCTCCTTCGGCCACCGGCCTAGTCCATCACACCGGTCGCTCTGGCGGGCGCCGCCGCCTCGATCGAGCGAGCGGGCTTGGCGAACAGCACTTGGACGTCGCGAAGGCGGCGCTCCCGGAACCCGGCCTCGCTCATCGCCAGCCAGAGCGTCCACAGCCGCCGGAACCGCTCGTCGTAGCCGAGCTCGGCCGCCAGGTCGGTGTTCGCGATGAAGCGCTCCCGCCAGAGCCCGAGCGTGCGCGCGTAGTGCGCGCCGATCTCCTCCAGCCAGACCATGCTCATGTCGGTCTCGTGCGCGATGCAGCGCTCGATCACCTCGACCGACGGCAGGCAGCCTCCCGGGAAGATCAGGACGTTGGAGAAGCTCCGGGCCGCCTTCTCGAGCTCGTAGAGCCGGTCGTCGATGACGATCGCCTGCAGGAAGAAGAGGCCATCGGGCTCCAGCAGCTCGGAGCAGCGCCGGAAGAAGGTGTCGAAGTACTGCCAGCCAACCGCCTCGATCATCTCGAGGGAGACCAGCTTGTTGAACCGGCCCCGCAGCTCGCGGTAGTCGTCGAGCAGCACCGTCACGCGGTCCTCGACCCCGGCGTCCTGGATGCGCCGCAGGGCCCCCTCGCGCTGCTCGCGAGAGATCGTCGTCGTCGTGACCCTGCAGCCGTAGTTGCTTGCCGCATACGCGGCCATCGCTCCCCAGCCCGTGCCTATCTCGAGCAGGTGGTCCTCGGGACCCAGCTCGAGCGCCCGGCAGATCCGCTCCAGCCGGTGCACCTGCGCCTCGCCGAGCGTCGCTTCCGGGTGGGGAAAGACCGCCGACGAGTACATCATCGACTCGTCGAGATAGAGCGCGAAGAGGTCGTTGCCGAGGTCGTAGTGGGCGGAGATGTGGCGCCGTGCGGCCCGCTTGTTGTTCCGCGGAACCCTCCAGATGGTCCGCTGCACGGGTGCGAGCACGGGCTGGACACGGCGGCGCCAGCGGTCGAGCCAGCCCAGGTTTCGGACCGCGATTCGCACCAGCGTGACCAGGTCGTCGCAGTCCCAGACGCCGTCGCGGTAGGCCTCGCCGAGGCCGACGCTGCCGCCCAGCATCGCCCGGTAGAAGTGGGGGGAGTGGATCTCGACCGTTGCGCGCAGATCGGCGTCCGGAGCGCCGAAGGTCAGCGGTCTGCCGTCGGGCTGGATCAGGTCCAGTCGTCCGTCGGTGATGCCCGCCAGAGCTCGGAGAGCCAACCGTCGGCAGGCGCCCTCGATCGCGGTCATCGCGGGCAGCCTACGCCCCGGCAGAGCCTCTCGCAGGGAGAGTGGGCCGTGGTCCCTACCCTTCTCGCATGGCCAAGGTCAAGGTCTGCGGCATGACGAACCTCGCCGACGCGGAGCACGCGGCGAACCACGGCGCCTGGGCGATCGGGTTGATCCATCACCCGGACAGCCCGCGCTACGTCGAGCCCGAGGTCGCCGAGGAGATCGGCGCGGCGCTGAAGCGGCGCTGCGAGATCGCGGGCGTGTTCGTGAATCCGACCCTGGAGGAGGTGGTCGACGCCGCCGAGCGCGAGAACCTCTCCCTGCTTCAGTTTCACGGCGAGGAGGGCCCGTCGTTCTGTATCGAGGCCAGCCGCCGGACCGGCACCAAGGTGATCAAGGCGATGCGGGTCACGAGTACCGCGGACGTCAGGGCCGCCGAGGCCTTCCGCACCGACTTTCATCTCTTCGATGCCTACTGGCATGGGATCCACGGCGGCACCGGTCAGCGCTTCGACTGGGAGCTGGTGGCGAAGCGCCGCTCGAAGGTGCCGATGATCCTCGCGGGCGGGCTGAACGTGGAGAACGTCGCCGGGGCGATCGACCTCGTCAAGCCCTACGCCGTCGACGTCGTCAGCGGCGTCGAGGCCGAGCCCGGTCACAAGGATCTCGCGAAGGTGGAGGCGTTCCTGGAGGCGGCGGGGGTCGAGGTGCCCTCTCGAGCGCAATGACGCCGGCTGTCGAGGAGCGGTTCGGCCCCTACGGGGGCCGGTTCGTCCCGGAGACGCTGATCGCGGCCCTGGACGAGCTCAGCGCCGCGTGGGCCGTGGCTCGCGAGGACTCGGTGTTTCAGTCGGAGCTGGCGGTCCTGTTGCGGGACTTCGTCGGCCGCCCAACGCCGCTCTACCTCGCCCAGCGGCTCTCCGACCGTGTCGGCCGACGCGTCTACCTGAAGCGCGAAGACCTGGCCCACACGGGCGCACACAAGATCAACAACGCGGTCGGGCAGTCGCTGCTCGCCAGGCGAATGGGGAAGACGCGGGTGATCGCGGAGACCGGGGCGGGACAGCACGGCGTCGCGACCGCCACGGCCTGCGCCCTCTTCGGGCTCGAGTGCGCGGTCTACATGGGCAGCGAGGACATCCGGCGCCAGGCTCCGAATGTCGAGCGCATGAAGCTGCTCGGCGCCGAGGTGATTGCGGTCGACGCGGGCGCCAGGACCCTGAAGGAGGCGGTCAGCGCGGCGATCCGGGACTGGGTCGCCTCCGTCGAGAACACGCACTACGTCATCGGGTCGGTCGTCGGTCCGGCCCCCTATCCGGCACTCGTCCGCGATCTCCAGCGGGTGATCGGCGACGAGGCCCGCTCTCAGGCCCTGGAGATCGAGGCTGCGCTCCCCGAGCGGGTGATCGCGTGCGTGGGCGGCGGCTCGAACGCCATCGGCAGCTTTCACGCGTTCCTCGACGATCCAGTCGAGCTCGTCGGAGTCGAGGCCGGGGGCGAGGGGCTCGACACGGGCCACCACGGCGCCTCGCTCGTGGCGGGCGGCACGGGCGTCTTGCACGGCGCTTTCTCGGCGGTGCTCGAGGATGACGAGGGCCAGATCCTGGAGGCCCATTCCGTCTCAGCCGGCCTGGACTACCCGGGAGTCGGCCCGGAGCACGCCTACCTGCGGGATTCCGGACGTGCCACGTACGACGCCGTCACCGACGCTGAGGCGCTCCGCGCCTTCCGCGAGCTGGCGCGGCTGGAGGGGATCATTCCCGCCCTTGAGCCCGCGCACGCGATCGCCTGGCTCCTCACCCGACCTCAGGGGAAAGGAGACGGCTTCGACATCCTCACCCTCTCCGGTCGCGGCGACAAGGACATGGACGAGGTGACGGCGAAGCTCGCCGAGCTCGATGGCTGAAACCGCGACACGGACAATCGAGGCCGCCTTCGGCGCGGCGCGCTCCGAGGGGCGGTCGGCCCTGATGCCGTATCTGATGGGTGGTTTCCCCGACCGGGACACGGCGACCGCCGTCGCGAGCGCCTACGCGGACGCGGGGGCCGATCTGATCGAGCTGGGTGTGCCCTTCTCGGACCCGCTCGCGGACGGGCCGGCGATCCACGCGGCCGACACGGCGGCTCTGGCGGCGGGGGCCACGCTCGATTCGGTGCTGGAGACGTGCGCGGCGGTGGGCGACCGGATTCCGGTGGCACTGATGGTCTACGCGAACATGGTTCTGGCGGCGAACCCGGCCGAGTTCGCCAAGCGGGCGGCCGAGGTGAAGGCGTCGGGGGTGATCGTCCCCGACCTGCCTCTCGAGGAGCAGGCGCCGATCAGGGATGCCCTGGGCCCCGAGGGACTCGCCCTCATCCCGCTGGTCGCCCCCACGACACCGGCGGAGCGGCGCGCGCGCATTTGCGCGGGTGCGGAGGGCTTCGTCTACCTCGTCTCGACGGTCGGCGTCACCGGGGAGCGCCAGGAGCTCCCGTCCGAGCTGACGGAGCTGATCGAGGCCGCCCAGGAAGAGGCGAGTGTGCCCGTCGCGGTCGGCTTCGGCATCTCCACGCCCGAACAGGCGGCGACCGTCGGCGAGCATGCCGACGGCGTGATCATCGGCACCAGGCTCGTGCGGGCGGTCGCCGACGCCGCCGATCGCGACGCCGCCGTGGCGGCCGTGACCGACTTCCTGCGCGACACTCGCGACGCTCTGGCCACTTAGCCGGATAGGCTTCCGCGCGTGCAAGTCGTCCTCTTCACCGTTCTCGGCGCCTGCGTCATGGTGATTGCCTACGCCCTTGGGATCCCGGGCCCGGTCTGCGGCATCCTCTTCCTGGGCGGCGTCTTCACCGGCGCGTTCCTCCGCGTCGCGCGCCCCCTGATCGACTGGGCCACGCGGCCGTAACCGCCGCCCCAGTCGGCTCCGGCCATCTTCCGCACACGCTCCTCGACGTAGGGTGTCCCCGTGCCGGGTGACAGGTTCGAGGTGCGGGTGGTCGGCAGGGTGGAATCTCCACTCACCGCGATGGAGTCGGCGCCGAGACAGGGCGACGAGGGGGCGCCCGACGCCTGGATCGAATTCGAGCCGGACGTCATCGACGCGCTCGACGGGGTCGAGCCCGGGACCCGGATCGTGATCGTGAGCTGGCTCGACCGAGCGGATAGGGACGTCCTCGAGGTGCACCCCCGCGGCGATACCTCCCGGCCGCGCGTCGGCGTCTTCGCCACCCGGTCGCCTCACCGGCCGAACCCGATCGGATTGCATCCGGTCGAGGTCCTCGAAGTGGACGGGTCGAGGATCAGGGTCGCCGGGCTCGAGGCGCTCGACGGTACGCCGGTGCTGGACGTGAAGCCCCTGCTCGAAGGGGAGATCTCCGAGCGCTAGGCGGAGAGGCCGCGCCGGTAGATTGACCGCGTGCGGATAGGTGTGCTCACCGGAGGGGGCGATTGCCCTGGGCTGAATGCGGTGATCCGCGCCATAGTCCGCAAGGGGGTCGATGAGTACGGGCACGAGTTCCTGGGCTATCGCGACGGTTGGCGTGGGCCACTCGAGCGCGACAGCCGACCTCTCGGGGTTCCGGAGGTGCGTGGAATCCTGCCTAGGGGCGGGACGATCCTCGGCTCCTCCCGGACGAACCCGTTGAAGGAGGACGGCGGCCCCGAGCGGATCGCCGAGAACCTCAGGGCCGATGACGTCGACGGCCTGATCGCGATCGGCGGCGAGGACACCCTCGGCGCGGCGGCGAGGCTCTTCGAGAGTGGCGCCAACGTGGTCGGTGTCCCGAAGACGATCGACAACGATCTCTCGGCAACCGACTACACCTTCGGATTCGACACCGCGGTGAACATCGCGATGGAGGCGATCGACCGCCTGCACACCACCGCGGAGAGCCAC
>DASTAI010000191.1:0-2583 GCA_035712865.1 Solirubrobacterales bacterium | reverse complement strand
CTCGAAGAGCTGCGACCTGGTCAGGACGAGGCGCGGATGGCGCAGCAGGTGCTCAAGCAGCGCGAACTCGGTCTTGGTCAGCTGCACGGGCCGATCGCCGCGGTGGACGTCGCGGGTGGCCGGATCGAGCGTCAGGTCGGCGTAGCTGAGACTCTCGCCGGTATCGCCGTTCGTGCGGCGGAGCAGGGCCCGGAGCCGGGCGAGCAGCTCCTCCAGCGCAAAGGGCTTGACGACGTAGTCGTCAGCCCCGGCATCCAGCCCGTCGACCCGGTCCTGGACCGCATCCCGCGCGGTCAGCATCAGGATCGGCGTGCTGTCGCCCCGCGAGCGCAGCTCCCGCGCGACCTCGAGCCCGGTGCGTTTCGGCATCAGGACGTCGAGCACGATCGCGTCGGCCGGCCGCGAGGCGACCGAACCGAGGGCCTCGTCCCCGTCCGACGCCAGGTCGACGTCGTAGCCCTCGAGCTTCAGCGCGCGCTCAAGTGCCCTGCGGAGCTGGGGCTCGTCGTCGACGACCAGGATTCGCACGTTTTCATGCTGTCGCCGTTGCATAAGAGGATTGTGAGAGCCAGGCACGGACATCGGTCGATTTTCGGCCCCCGGCGTTTGGACACCCGTCCAGATCTGCCGATAGCCGGTAGGCGATGCGCCGCTTCAACCGAACGATGTCGACTCTGCTCTTCCTCGGGGCCCTCGGCCTCGTGCTCGCCATCGGCTTCAGCGACCACTCCGACGACTACGGCCGGGTCTCGCTGCCGGAGGGGGGAAGCGTTCACCTCCCCGAGGGCTCGGTCACGGTCTACGACCGGGTCAGCGGGGACACGTCCGCCGTCAGGGACGACACCGCCGTTGTCGGCTTCCAGGTGCTGCCCGCCGGCGGCGGCGAGCCGATCGCGCTGAGGCCGATGAACTCAGAGGCCTCCGACACCCAGGTGACGAAGACGGAGACCATCGGCGAGTTCGGAGCGCTGGCGAAGCTCGATGTACCGACAGAGGGCGACTACGAGGTGAGGGGCGGCAGCGACCTCGAACCGGGCAGCGTCTACCTCGACTTCGGCACGAACGCCGGGCAGGCCCTGCTCAATCGCTGGAAGCTGATTGCGGGCCTGCTGATCGGAGCCTGCCTGTTCGGGCTCATCCCGCCTCCGCGGCGGCGTCGCCGCTGGGAGGAGCCGGCCTGGTCCTCCGATCCGCGCGAGCCCTACGCACCGACGGACCGCCCGGCGGCAGAGCGCGCAGCACAGTGAGCGTCGCCCGCGGGCCGGCAGCCCGCAGCAGCGCTCGCCGGAGCGCGCGACGCTCGCTCACCCTTGGCGGAACGGCGCCCGGATCCCTGTAGCGGCGGTTCTCCAAATCGGAGGCATAGCTCGCGGCCTCGGGACCGGCGAGCTTCCGAAGGAGGTCCTGGGCCCGGTGGAGGGTCGCCCCCGGCGGCAGCGGCGATCCGAGCTTCGCCAGGGCTCGCTCCAGCTCGCGGAGCTCTCCGGCGGCGAGCTCATCGGCACTGAATCGGGACCGCCGCCGCACGCGGAAGCCGTACGCGAGGAGTGCGGCGAGCGTCACGGCGCCGGCACCGACGCCGAACACGGCGGCGGTGCCGGTCCCCGACGAACCCTCGCCCGACTTCACCGCCACGCCCTGCTGCGGCGTGGGCTTGGGAACGTCGCCGCCCTGTGAATCGGGCGCGCTGCGCGAGTTGATGTTCGGGTCGATCGGCGTCGGATCCGTGACGCCCAGCGCGTTGTCGTCGGCCTGGGTGGCGGCCGGCGCGGCCGGAGGGGTCGGCTCGAAGGTGACCCAGCCGATCTGCGGGAAGTAGACCTCGACCCAATTGTGGGCGTCCGTGTCGTCGACCAGATAGTTGTTGTGCTCGGGCTCCCGGCCACCCGGTGAGAAGCCGGCGGCGACCCTGCTCGGGATGCCGAGCATGCGCAGCATCAGGGCCATCGCGCCAGAGAACTGCTGGCAGTAGCCGGCGCGGTCCTCGGAGATGAAGGCCGGCAGTGGGTAGGTCCGGTTGGGAACGTCCTGGCGGTAGTCGAAGTTGTTGCGCAGGTAGAGCTCGACTCGCCGCGCGGCGTCGTACGGGGTGGGCGCCCCGGCCGCGAGGCTTCGGGCCAGCGCGTACATCGACTCATAGGGAGTCCCCTGGACCCGTTCGCCGATCGACGCCGGACCGGACTTGCCCCAGAACGGCGTCTCGATCGAGCGCGCCCCGTCGGAGCCGCCCGAGAGTGTGAAGTCGACGTAGCGCCGCGCCTCATTCGGGTACGCGGTGCCGGCGGCGCGCATCTCGATCGGGCTGGGCTTCGGGTCGTAGACGAGAGCCGTGTAGCGATTCCCCGGACGGAGCTCCTGGCTCACCGGCCAGATCGCGTCGGATGCGGGAATAGCTTCGATCGGCCGCAGCGCCAGGGTCGTGCCGGCGCCGATCGCGACGTCGCTGGTCAGGCCGCGGACCTCGAAGTTGATTCGGTCGACCCATTCCGGGTCGGGGACCGGGTCCACCCCCTTCGGGTGGTACTTGAGCGGCTCACCGAGGGCGGGCTCGGCGATGGGGCCGGTCGAGCGAGCCCAGCGCAC
>DASTAI010000190.1:0-17120 GCA_035712865.1 Solirubrobacterales bacterium | reverse complement strand
GAAGTAGGTGCCGCGTGCCGCGCCGAGCGCCAGATTCATGTTCTCGTGGGAACCGACGTTGACGGGGTTGACGCTGAGCCTGACTCGCCGATCCCTCAGCGCGTAGCTCTCGACCGTCTCGATCGTCCCGTCATCCGAGGCGTTGTCGCAGACGATCAGCTCGAGGTCCGCGAGGTCCTGCGAGAGGATCGACTCGACGCAGCGTTCGATGGTCTCCTGCGCGTTTCGCACGGCGAGCCCGACCGAGAGGAGGGGGGAGGTGCTTGGCGATGCCGGCATCCATTCAGTCAACGAATCGGCGGCGCGTTTCTCCCGGGAAGGTTGGCGATGCCCCGGAAGCTGTGCCTACGCCATTCGTTGTTAGGGGGATGAGCGGCCTATTTCGCTCAGTTCGCACCCTGCTTGGACGAGAGCCGCCCCACCGGAGGATGCCCGCCTACCGCAACGGCACAAAGCGCAGGGGCCTGCGTGCAGTTCTCTATCACCACATCGCAGACCAGGTCTCCCCGCTGGTGGACCGCCTGGCGGTCAACACGCCGCCCGGGATCTTCGAGGCCCACCTGCGCAAGATGGCGCGCGACTACGAGGTCGTGGGCCTCGACGCGGTTCTCTCGGGGAACCTGCCTCGGCGTGCGCTGCTGATCACCTTTGACGACGGGTATCGGTCGTTCATCGACGTCGCCTTGCCCGCCCTGCGGCGGCTCGGTCTACCCAGCGTCCTGTTCGTCACGGGTGCCTGCCTGGATCCCTACTCCGTCCCGCTGGACAACCTCCTCTCCTACCTCTGCGCCTCCGTCGGCGTCAGCCGGGTGGGCGCTGCGCTCGAGCCCACCGCGGACCGACCCGACACGTTCCTCGAGCTCCTCGACATGGTCGCCGGCATGCCATACGAGCGGCGCCTGAGGATCGGGGATGAGCTGGCGGAGCTGTTCGAGGTCGACCAGGCGAAGCTCCGAGCGGAGGGAGGACTCTTCCTCGACGCGGAGGACCTCAGCGGACTCTCGGCGGACGGCTGTGAGGTCGCGAACCACACTCACTCTCACATCTTCTGCCGGTCGTTGGCCGATGAGGCGTCCGCGCAGGAGCAGATCGTCGACCATGCTCGAAGGCTCGAGTCCTTGACCGGCGATCCGGTCCGGGCATTCAGCTTCCCGTACGGTCGCCGAGAGGACGCGACTCCGATGGTCGAGCGGGTGCTGCGCGACTCGGGGCATGAGGCCCTGTTCCTGGCCGAGTCACGACCCGATCTGCATGGGAGCTTCGGCTGGCTTCGGAACCGGGTCGCATTGGACGCCTGCCCACCGTGGCGCGTCGGACCCAAGCTCGAGATGATGCCGAGGCTGAATCTGGCCCGGCATCACCTGCGTGTGGCGGTCAGCTTGATCTGATCGGGACGTCTCTGCGCCCATCGGCCTGGTCGGCCCAACGCAGGATGTCGCGCCTGAACCAGAGGATCCTGTGTCCTACGGGCTTGTACCGGCCGGCCTCGTACAACCGTTTCCGCGTCTGCGATCTGGCGGTAGCGTTCTTGACGTCGTAGCCGGAAGTCCGGCCCCGGAGCAGGACGGCGCCGCGCTCGAGCGGACGCCGGTAGAGATAGCTCAGCCGCGGGCTGATTTCGTCGAGCTGGGGGTCGTAGAACCAGCTGTACGCGGTGAGGCCCCGGACGCCGGGGTGCCGGCGGAGCATCGAGGCGACACGCAGATAGACGTTGTCGATCCCGGCTTCGTCGAACTCGTCGAGATATCGCGAATCGGTGTGCTGCTCGAACCATGGCGGGTGCTTTCCGGGTCTGAGGGCACTGAGTGCGACCTGGGGCGCCCGCCCCCGCAGAGCCGCGAGGAGGCTGACCGGAACGCTGACCTGGCAGCGAAGGTCCACGACCTTCGCTCCGCACGGGACCGTCCAGCCGGCCGCCAGGCGTACGTCCTTCAGGAAGCAGTCGTCCCCGAGGTCGTAGCCCGCGTGCCGCTCGCTCAGGAACTCGTGCAGCTGTCCGAGCGCGCTCGGTACGAGATCGAGAACGGCAGGAGGGAGCTCAAGCTCGGGAAGCCGCAGACGCAGGTTCGAGGCGACCTGGGCGACGAGCGCCCGGTTGAACGCGTCGCGCTCGTCGTCTCCTGGAAGCTTCGAGTGCGCGGCTCGCAGCAGGGCGGGGAATCGCGGGCCCAGGTCGGCGGTGCTACGGGGAGTGCGCCAGTCGGACAGGGCGTCCTCCAGCGGCTCAAATGCCGCGACCTCCACGGGCGAAAGCGTCCGGCTGAGCTCGGCGAGCGCGTCGGAAGCGCGCGCCAGCTCGAGCTCCTTTCCCTCGCTCCGCCGCTCCGCGAGACTCGTCGCCTTCATCAGTCGCGGCGGCTGGGCGGACGGAGCGAGCTCAGCGCCGCGCGGGCGGCCGCGAGGTGGGCGCGGCGACGCGTGGGACGGTGGACCCGTGCGGCGGCGCGGACGAGCGAATCGATCGCCACGCCGATCGCCTCCAATGCCGCCACGAGCCGACCGTGATGCTTGCGCGCGTAGCGCACCCGGCTGCCGGCGAGTACCGGTGTGACCGTCGCCCACGGCGCCGATCCGTATCCCTGGTGGTAGGCGGTCGCAGTCGGCTCGAAGCGCACCCCCCAGCCTCGGTGGCGCAGGCGACGAAAGAGGTCAGTCTCCTCGGAGTAGAGAAAGAAGCCCTCGTCCAGACCCCGCACCTCGGCCAGCGCCGAGCGCCGCATCAACATGCATGACCCGGAGAGCCAATCCGGCATGCCCGGGCGCGCGTACGCGGCCGGATCCTGGATGACCTCGCCGGCCCAGCTCGAGAATGCGGCGACGCGGTGCAGACCCAGCGCCTGCGCGTAGGTCGAGCGGAGCCGCGGGAACCGGCGCTGGGTTGGATGGAGCCCGCCGCCCTCGTCGAGGGTCCGCGGTCCCACGCCTCCGAGCGCCGGATTGGCTCGAAGCACGTCCACGAGCGTCTGGAGGCTCGCCGGGTCGATCCTCGCGTCGGGATTGAGGAACAGCACGAAATCCGCCTCGCCGGCCGCGGCCCCGAGGTTGCAGCCGTATGCGAAGCCACCGTTCCGTGGCGCCTTGATGACGCTGACGGGAAGATCGGCCACGACCACCGCGGAGTCGTCGGGGGACGCGTTGTCGACGACAGTGATGCTCACCCACGGAAGCCGCAGAAGCGGCCCGACGCAATCGCGCAACACCTCGCGGCTGTTGTAGGCGACGATCACGACGTCGACCTCCACTCCGGCTGGCGGCGCAGCCGGCGGAGCTTCCAGCAACACCCCGCTCCGGCGGCCCGCCATTACGCAGTCACATCCGGCCGGTCCGACTCCTCTACGGGGCGCACCCACGCCTCGCGCCAGAAGGGATAGATCTCCCGCGGGCAGAACCAGCAACCGGGAGTTCGCTCGCCGGAGCAAACGGCTCCCTCGAGAATGAGGCTGTCCTTGGGGATCTTCAGCATCCGACCCGTCTTGTCGTCGACGATCCGATCCACCCTGTCCTTGACCCGGAACGTGCGACCGCAGTAAGGCAGCATCTCGCGGTCGAACGAGAGGCCACGGTTGAAGCCCTTCTCATCGAGCGTGGACTTGATCTCGTCCGGCGATCGCACCTGCACGAGGTCACCCGGCTGCACTCCGAGGCCCGCCGGCGGGGCTGCGCCGGGCCCATGCAGGGGCAGTGCCTTGAGCACGCGAAGCCGTCTCGCGACCTCCATCACGAACCCACGCACCAGCAGGAGCAGGTAGCGGAAGGGAGCGAAGTTGCCGTTGCGGAACTCGCGCCAGTACTGGGCCAGGTTGGAGGTCTTCAGGTGCTCGGAGTACTGGAGGGCATCGGTCGCCTGGCAGCGCCAGACCTCTACCCGCTCGCCCTTCAGCTCCCGCGGGATTCTCGTGGCGGCACGCGCGAGACGCTCCAATTCGGTGACTCCCTGGTCCGTGGGATCGCTCGGGTCGGCGGCCGCCGAGTCGTCGTCGACCCGGCGAAGCCATGCCTCCTTCCAGTAGATCCTGCAGCCGGCCTGACAACCCCCGTGGCCAGTGCCGTCGCAGCGGAGGTCTTCGAGGTAGACGGTGTCGTGCATGCGCCGGCTCCCCGTGGCGTCGACCGTGTTGCAGACCTTGTCCACTCGTCGGCTGACCGTGTAGCGCCGGCCCACGTGGGCCAGCATCTCGGGCATGAACGGCAGCTGGTCCATCGCGCTCTGGCCGTCGAGCGTGGCCAGGATCTCCGCCGCGGACCGAACCTCGACCACGTCGCCCGGACGCAAGGGCCTCTGATCGGCAGATTTCACGGAACCCACGGCCTAATAACGCATCTGACCAGGGCTTACTTGCTCGGGTACGGACTTCGGCCACAAGGCGAAAAGTCCGTTCGATCTCGCTCGTTGATCAGGCGAGCATGGATTCCCCGGCCCTCATTGAGCCGCCTCGCGTCGAGCCAAATCCGGCCCAGCCCGACGAGATCGCGTCGATCATGGATCTCCCCTTCGATGCGATCGACGAGGAGACGCTTGTTCGGTTGGTCGTGGAGAGGGCGAGTGCCGGCGAGGGCGGCTGGATCGTCACTCCGAATCTCGACATCGTCCGCAAGTTCAGGTCGAGCCGCGAGAGCCGCGATCTGATCCTGGCCGCCACCCATCGCGTCGCAGACGGCCAGCCGATCGTCTGGGCCTCGCGCCTCGCCGGCACGCCATTGCCCGAGAGGGTCACCGGGAGCGACCTCGCCCAGAGCTTGCCGAACGCCGCCGCGAGGGCGGGATTGCCGGTGTTCCTCCTGGGAGGAAATCCGGGGGTGGCGGCCGCCGCCGCGCGGCGTCTCAGGTCCCAATTTCCCGGTCTCTTACGGATCCAGTCGCATTGCCCGCCCTTCGGGTTCGGAGACGATTCCGGCGAGCTGGAGCGGATCAAGACGATGCTGCTTCGCACGCGCCCTGCTCTCGTGCTCGTCGGGCTCGGTTTCCCGAAGCAGGAGAAGCTGATCAGCATGCTTCGCGCCGAGCTCCCCGGAACCTGGTTCGTCGGAGTGGGGATAGCGCTCAGCTTTCTGGCGGGAGAGCAGACGCGGGCACCGGTAGCTCTCCAGCGACTCGGGCTCGAGTGGCTGCACAGGCTGGTTTCCGAGCCGCGGCGGTTGTTCACGCGCTACATCCTCCGAGACCTCCCATTCGTCCCCAGGCTTCTCGGCTGGGCACTGGGCCGCCGCCTGTTCAGGCCCGCCCGGAACGCTGCCCGTGCCGAGGGGACCTCGGGATGATCCAGATGGAAGCAGCAGCGCCTCCCGTGGCGCGCGCCGCGCTCCTGCGTCTGGCTGAAGAGACGCTTCGGGCGGAGGGACTGCGCCTGGCCAAGGCCTACCGTGTCGAGCGACGGGCCCGAAACACGTGGTGGGCCGCCTACGCGCGCGGGGGGCATGCATGGACGGCGGTCCTCGCTGGAGAGCTGCCTGAGGACTGGCGTCTGCTCAAGACCGTCGAGGGTTGGCCGGTTGCGCGGTGAGTCGAGTTCGGTGTGCACGAATTGACGCTCCTGTCCCGTTAGTTCCCCACAGCCGCTGCGTCGGCTGAACGCCAGACACGCCCAGGAGGCCAAATAGTGCGCGTCCTCGTCACCGGTCATCACGGCTACATCGGTTCCGTGCTCGTCCCCGTCCTCACCGGGGCGGACCACGAGGTGGTCGGGATCGATTCCGACCTCTTCGCCGACTGCACCTTCGGCGACGCGGTCACCGATGTGACCTCTCTCCGGGGCGATGTCCGCGACATCGAGAGCGACCATCTGACCGGCTTCGACGCGGTGCTGCACCTCGCCGCCGTCTGCAACGACCCGGTGGGCGACCTCAACCCGCGGGCGACGTACGAGATCAACCACCGGGGCTCGGTACGCGTCGCGGAGCAGGCCAAGGCGGCCGGCGTCCCGCGGTTTCTGTTCTCGTCCTCGTGCAGCCTCTACGGCAAAGCTGGGGAGGAGATGCTCGACGAGGGTGCCGAGTTCGCACCGGTGAGTCCGTACGGCGAATCCAAGGTGCTCGCCGAGCGGGACATCTCGGCTCTCGCCGACGACTCGTTCAGCCCGACTTTCCTGCGCAACGCCACGGCCTACGGCGTCTCAGCGCGGTTGCGGGCCGACGTGGTGGTCAACAACCTGACCGGCTTCGCGCACACCACCGGTGACGTGCTGATCCAGAGCGACGGGACGCCGTGGCGCCCGCTCGTCCACGTGGAGGACATCGCCGCCGCTTTCCTCGCCGTTCTCGAGGCCCCTCGTGAGCTCGTGCACGATCAGGCTTTCAACGTCGGCTCGAGCGCCGAGAACTACCGGATCCGACAGGTCGCCGAGATCGTCGAGGAAGAGGTGCCCGGCTCACGTGCTTCATTCGCGGCGGGGGCCGGGCCGGACAAGCGCTCGTATCAAGTCGACTGCTCCAAGATCGCGACGGTGCTTCCGGCGTCAACCCCGTTGTGGACCGTCCGTCGGGGCGTCAAGCAGCTCCGCGAGGCATACGAGCGCCAGGGGCTCACCTTCGAGCAGTTCACAGGCAGCCGGTATCTCCGGATCAATCGCGTCAAGCAGCTTCAGCAGGCCGGCCGGCTCGATGACGAGCTCCGCTGGCGCGTCCCGGCGGGTGTGACGTGAGGGACGCGGGGTCTGGTCGTCACGGGTCCTGGTCTTGATCTTCCACCCGACGCCGCTCGAGGGCGCATTCCTGATCGACATCGAGCCCAAGGCCGACGAGCGCGGATTCCTCGCACGCACCTTCTGCGAGGCCGAGTTCGCCGAGCAGGGCGTTCCGATGCGCATCGTGCAGAGCAGCACCATCCAGAGCCCGCGCCGCGACACGCTGCGTGGCCTTCACTACCAGGAGCCACCTCACTCCGAGAACAAGCTGGTCAGGTGCACACGAGGCTCCATCTTCCTCGTCATGGTCGACCTGCGGAGGGACTCGGCGACCCGGAACGACTGGGTGGGCGCCGACCTGAGCGCCGAGAACGAGCGCCTGGCGTTCGTCCCGGAAGGGTTTGCGCAGGGCTATCAGACGCGCGAGGACGACACCGAGGTCCTCTACCAGATGTCCCACCACTACGTGCCAGGAGCCGCGCGAGGAGTGCGCTGGGACGACCCAGCGCTGGGTATCGACTGGCCGGCGGCCGACCGGCGGTTGATCTCCGAGCGTGATCGCGCCTGGCCCGACGTCTCAGTGCCGGAAGGTTCGGGTGTCGGCAGCCGTTAGTGGGTGAGAAGCACCCACCTGCCATGCCGTCGCAGCCTGGAGGACGACCTTGCCCACGATCTACCTCGACTCTCAGACCACAGACCAGGACCGCCGACATCGCCTCTATCGAGGGGAGCTATTCGCCTTCTCCCCGACGGTGAGCACGGCCGCGCTCTGCGAGCTGGCCCGGGAGCTGAGCGAGGATGCGTTCGCGCCCCACGAGCCGGCGGTCGCGCACGAGAGCCTTGACGCCGAGCGATACGTGGAGATCCTCGCCGAGCTCAAGCCCAAGTTCATCCACCACCCTCAGGCGAAGGAGCAGATCGGCCGCCTGCTGTTCGAACTGGGATGCGACCTCGACCAGACCTACTTCGACGTGCCGCGGCTGCGCACCATGGCTCCGGTCGACTACCTGAACGCGGGCCTCGCGTACCAGTTCCACCCCCACCGCGACACCTGGTTCTCGGCCCCCCAGCAGCAGCTGAACTGGTGGCTGCCGGTCTACGAGATCGAGTCTCACAACTCCATGGCGTTCCACCCCGCCTACTTCGACCAGCCGATACGCAACAGCTCCGCCGATTACGACTACGAGGAGTGGAGCAAGACGGGCCGGAAGCAGGCAGCGAAGCAGGTCAAGAAGGAGACTCGAAAGCAGCCGCAGCCAGAGGAACCGCTCGACCTGGAGCCGGACGTCCGGATCGTCACCCCGCCGGACGGCAGCCTTGTCTTCTCAGCCGCTCAGCTGCACTCGACCGTCCCGAACACGACGCGCAGCACGCGCTTCAGCATCGATTTCCGGACGGTGAACCTGAGCGACCTCGTCGATCGAGTCGGGGCACCGAACCTCGACTCGGAGTGCACGGGCACGACGCTTCGCGACTTCGTCCGGGCGAGCGACCTGGAACCGCTTCCCGACGAGGTGATCGCGCCGTACGAGGGTCAGTCGCGGGTACCGGCCGCGATGGCTTCGTAGCGTTCAGTCCGGAACCAGTCGACGGTCTCCAGCAGTCCATCCTCCAGGCCCGTCGTCGCGCGCCACCCCAGCGCACCGGCCGCCTGCTCGATATCGACCGGAACCTCCTGCTCCAGTGGACGAGCCGGCACGGCGCCGAAGATGGGGCGACCATGGGTCGGGCCGATCACGTTCACGATCGACTCCACTATCGAGCGCACGGAGCGAGGCGATCCCGAACCGAGATCGATGGTGCGACCCTCCACACCCGCGGCGGAGACGGCGTCGCAGAAGGCTCGTGCGGCGTCCGTCGCATAGATGCAGTCGAGTCGACGCGTTCCCGATCCCAGGTGCGGACTCTCTCCATCGAGCAGCGCCGTGATCGTGTGGGGAATCAGCTTTGTCGCGTCCTGCCCGGGGCCGTAGACGTAGGACGGCCGCAGGATCACCACCGGCGACTCGAACAGGGCGCAGAACATCCGGGCGTAGGCGCTCGCCGCCCAGCGGGAGGCGCCGTAGGGTGACGGCGGGACGGGCAACGGCCCCTGCTCAGCCGGCTCCTCGAGCAGTGAGCCGCTCCAGACGATCCTCTGCGAGCCGACCTTCGTGGCCGCCTCGAGAAGCTCGACTCCGGACACCAGGTTGGTCATCAGCGTCGGCGCGACGGCGTCGAGGGACCGATCGCCGCGAACGCTGCCGGCGAGGTGGATGACCACCTCGGGCTTGACCGACGTCACCAGCTCGAACGTGGCGCCGGGCTCGGCGAGATCGCAGGCGATCCACCGCACGCCCTCCGAGTCCTCCTGGGGGAAGCGGCTCACCGCGAGGACCTCAGCCTCGCTCAACATCGGCACGAGCTGCCGGCCGATCAATCCGGTCGCGCCCGTGACGAGCACGCGGGTGTCCGGCACGCCACTCACGCCGCCGGTGCGCTCAGCTGCTCGACTGGTGTCGACGCGAGCAGCCCGGCTCGCTCGAGCCGCTCGGCGGCGCGACTCACGAGCGAGTAGCTCAACTCGGAGCGGCTGGCGATGTCGAGCAGGCTGGCGCTGCCGTCGCTCTGATTCAGGACCCAGAGCAGAGCCCGCTCGTCCTCCGGGCTCGCGACAGCGCCACCCGCGGAGCGGTAGAGACCGCGCTTGCCGAGCTGGGGCTCGCCGAACGGACTGAGGTTGGTGTAGGTGCGGTTGCTCTCGAGGACCGCCACCAGCTCGAGGCAACGCTCGACGGCTGCGCCGAGTGCTTCGGGGCGGATCAGCTCGAGGGTGTCGGCCGAGGTGTGGTAGCCGTCGAACTCCCCATGTGGCGTGCGCATCAGGGTGCCGACCGGAAGATCGAAGCCGGGGGAGCAGAACTGGCGCTCGTCGCCGCCCCATGGCTCCCAGGGAAGGACCCGATGCGGCTCTCCGGAGTCGCGCAGCACCACCTCCATCGCCAGGTCGACCTCCGCGTCGGCGCGACGGCTCCGCTTGTAGGTCAGGTCACCCCCGTCGCCGATGCAGGAGACGGCGAGGCCGTGGGCGATGCGATCGGGCGCGTCGCGATTTCGGTCGAGCCAGGCAAGCGGACCGATCGTGCCGGGGGCGAAGAGAAAGCGATAGGAGTGGCGAAGCGACCGGCCCCGGAGGCGTTTCGCGAGCATCGTCGCGACGGCGATCCCCGAGAGGTTGTCGTTCGCGAGCGAAGGGTGGCAGACGTAGGTCGAGACGAGGACCTCCTTCGGGCCGTGGCCGGGGATCCGGTGCTCGGCGTAGGTCAGATTTCCGGGCTCGAGCGTCGAGTCGATTACGACCTCGTAGTCCCCGGGCGGCAGATCGAGCAGCCGCCAGTGGGAGAGGCAGAGACCCCATGTCCGCTCGTAGTACGAGGTCCGGTACGGGATCAGGTCCGGCTGCTCGGGAAGTGTGTGGAGCCGCTCGCGGAGCTCGTCCAGGTGAAGCCGCGCGCGCACCGGCTCGCTGTAGGAGACGACGTGCAGAGTGGAGTCGCGCCAGTCGAGCACGCGCGTCCCGTCGGGTGCGGTGAGGTGGGCGTCGCGCAGGTTCCACTCGTCCGGCACGATCCAGTCGAATACGCGGGTCCCGCTGGGAATTTCGGTCCGGATGAGCTCGATCTGCTCATCGAGTACGTCGAAGGTGGCCCGCACCCCGTCTCCGGTCAGGCTGCGGCAGAGCGGAAACAGGCGGCTCATCAGCTCGTAAGCCTCGTGGCCGATGTCCTCCCGCTGGGCGGGCTCTGCGAGGACCGAGGTCATGCAAGCACGGCCTTGCGGCAGAAGAAGGCCTCCGCGTGGGAGCTCGGCGCGTTGCATTCCATACCCCGCAGTCGCAGCAGGCTCGAGAACAGGTCCTCCCGGAACCAGTGCTTCGATCGCTGAGAGGCGAAGTGGTCCATGAGGTGGTCGATCTTGCGCTGGGAGACGGCCTCGGTGAGAGGGACGAAGGTGTTCGGAGCGCTCATGTCGCCGTCGTACTTGGGCACCTCGTACTCGAGGATCAGGTGGTCACGGAAGGTGTTCCAGGTCAGCTCGCACGTGATCCGGTGGTCCTGGTGGAGGTCGTCGCGCTGGTGGGTGAAGACCACGTCCGGGGAGAACTCGGCCTTCAGGCCCTCGAAGAAGTCCTTCACCCTCTTGCCCTCGTAGGGGAGGAAGCCGTCGGGAAAATCCTGGATGAGGACAGTGGTTCGGGGCACGCCCGTGAGCAGGGCCTCTGCGCTCTTTCGTGCCTCCTGCGCGCGCACTCCCTCTCCGCTCAGCACCACCCAGCGAACCTCGAACAGAGCGCCGGCCTCGATCAGCTTCAGCAGCGTGCCACCACAGCCGATCTCGATGTCGTCCGGATGGGCCCCGATCGCGAGCACGCGAGCCCCCGATCCGTTTTCAGCGCCGAAGGAGAGAGGCAGCATCATCCAGATGCCGCGTACTCGAGCTCGCGCTGCACGCCGCGATCGGGATCCCATACCTGCCAGGGAGCGTCACCGCTTTCGTGCAGCGTCTCGAGCCACTGCTGGTCCTTCAACGTGTCCATCGGGGCCCAGAATCCCTCGTGGCCTTGGGCGAGGACCTTCCCGGCCGGCAGCAGGCGCCGCAGCGGCTCCTCGACGAGATCCTCGCCCGGCCGCAGCTGGTCGAGGAACTCACGGCGCAGGATGAAGTAGCCGCCGTTGATCCAGATGTCGGAGCCCATCACGTCGCGCATGGCGTGGACCCGGCCATCGCCGGTCATGGAGACCACGTGGAAGCTGTAGTTCGGCCGCACGGCGAGGAAGCTCGCCGTCGCCTGCTCGTCCCTGGCGCGAGCGATCATCGCGGGCAAGTCCGCGTCCGTCAGCGTGTCGCCGTAGTTGGCGAGAAACAGCTCGTCGTCCGCGAGCAGGTGGCGAACGGCGCGCAGCCGCTCTCCGATCGGGGCCCGGAGTCCCGTGTCCACGAAGGTGATGTTCCAGTCGTGGATGTCGGTCTTCAGAAGATGGACGTCGGCGCCGCCGTTCGACAACACGAAGTCGTTGGCCATCGCCTCGTTGTAGGTCAGGAAGAACTGCTTGATCGCCTCGGCCTTGTAGCCGAGGCAGAGCACGAAGTCGGTGAAGCCGAAGTGGGCGTAGTACTTCATGACGTGCCAGAGGACCGGCCGCGGCCCGATGGGGATCATCGGCTTGGGAACCGTCGCGGACGCCTCGCGCATCCTCAAGCCCTGGCCGCCGCAGAAGATCACCACTTTCATACGACCCTCACCTCCGGGATCGGGACCACAAAACGGGCGCCCTGGTCGCGCAGGTGGGAGAGCTGGCCCACGATCTCGTCGGTCAGATTCCAGGGGAGGATCAGGATGAAGTCGGGCCGGACTCGCTCGAGCTGCTCGGGAGCGTGGATCGGGATCCGCGTGCCGGGCAGGAACTGTCCCTGCTTGTAGGGATTGCGATCGACCGTGAACTCGAGCAGGTCGGTTCGGATGCCGCAGTAGTTGAGCAGCGTGTTGCCCTTACCGGGAGCGCCGTAGCCGACGACCCGCTTCCCTTCACGCCGGCGCGCGATCAGGAACTCGAGCAGCCTCCACTTGGTCTCGATCACGCGCGGCGCGAACCCGGAATGGCCCTCGAGCCGATCGAGCTCGAGCTCGTGCTCGCGCTGAGCCAGCTCGGTCACGCGTCCAGTCACCGCATGGCCGCCCGAGTCGATCCGCTGGGCGTAGACGCGCAGCGAGCCGCCGTGGCTCGGTAGCTCCTCGACGTCGAACACCTCGAGCCCATGCGCCCTGAGCACGGTGCGCGCGCTCAGAAACGAGAAGTAGGAGAAGTGCTCGTGGTAGATCGTGTCGAACTGATTCGCCTCGATCAGGCGGGCCAGGTGGGGAAACTCGATCGTGACGACGCCCCTCGGCGCCAGCATCCGCTCCATGCCTGCTGCGAAGTCGTTCAGGTCCGGGACGTGGGCGAAGACGTTGTTCGCGACCAGGAGGTCCGCCTCGCGGCCCTGGGCCACGAGAGTGGAGGCGAGCTCTCGGCCGAAGAACTCGACCACCGTCTCGATCCCCCGTTCCCGAGCGACTTCGGCGACGTTCGCCGCCGGTTCCACCCCGAGTGCCGGTATGCCCCGCTCGACGACGTGCTGGAGCAGATAGCCGTCGTTGCTGGCCAGCTCGACCACCTGGCTGTCTGGGCCCAGCCTGAAGCGCTCGACGACGGACTCCACGTAGTCCCGCGCGTGAGCCACCCACGAGTCCGAGTACGAGGAGAAGTAGGCGTACTCGCTGAAGATCTGCTCCGGCGCCACGAACTCCTCGAGCTGCACGAGCAGGCACTGCTCGCAGACCCGGGCGTGCAGCGGATAGAAGGGCTCCATTTCGCCTGCGCGCTCGGGCGGCACGTAGCTTTCACACAGCGGCGACATCCCGAGGTCGACGAACGTGTGGCGCAGGGGCGCCGAGCAGAAGCGGCAGATGGGCACGCCCACCGAGCCGGGCTGTGTCTCGACCTGGTCTTGGAGCTCTAGGTGCATGAAGGGCTCTCGCTGCACCAACGTTGGAGCCGGGGCGATTCTCCCGCGCGCTTGTGCCCGATCCGGGACGGGTGCCAATTAGGTTGGATCTGGCGCCCGGCGCGTGCCGAAGCGGGATTCAGGGCCGTTTGTCCCGAGAGGGCGTATGGCCGAACGACAACTGAACCCGGACGCTGATATCCAGGAGACGAGCCACGTGGTGGCGATGAGCGCCGGCGCGGCCACGGACCGCGGCCCGCTGCCCACCCCCTTTCCCTCGCTGCCCGTGGATCCGTTCCAGACGGTTCGGCCACCCGAGGCGGAGCCGCAGGAGCAGGCCCCGGAAGGCCAGCTCCGCGCGGCGGCGTATCGCCGGGATGCGATCTATCGGCGCACACTTGCCGCCGCCGACGTGGCGGCGGCGGGGTTCGCGGTGCTGATCGGCGTTCCGATTCTGGGTCAGGATGCCCTCAACCCCGCAGCCGTGCTGGCCCTGCCGCTGGTTCTCGTGGTCGGGAAGGTCACGGGGCTCTACGACCGCGACGAGCACCTGATCAGGAAGACCACCCTCGACGAGGTTCCGACGCTCTTCTGGGTCGCGACGCTCTATGCGTTGCTGATCTGGTTGGCGGGGAATCTGATCGTCCAGGGCGAGTTCGGCAGAAACCAGGCGGTCGGGGTCTGGGCGCTCCTCTTCGTCGGCATGGTGACGATGCGGGCGCTGGCGAGGAATGTCGCGTGCGAGATGTCGGGCGAAGAGCGGTGCCTTGTTCTCGGTGACGCCGACACGGCTGGGTGGATCACCCGGCGCTTCGGTGAGACCGCCGGCCTGAAGGCGCGCGTCGTCGCCAGAGCGCAGGTCCCTTCGGAGGCGGGAGAGAACGGTCACTCCGATCTCAACGGCCACTCCGGTCTCAACGGCCACTCCGACCTCAACAGCCACTCCGGTCTCAACGGCCACGCCGGTCTCAATGGAGGTGGCCTCGAACGTCTGGTGAAGGACGAGCAGATCGAGCGAGCGATCATCGCACCGGGCGGGGCGAGCTCCGACGACGTCCTGAACACGACTCGGACCCTCAAGTCCATCGGGGTGAGGGTGAGCGTCCTCCCCCGGCTTCCCGAGGTAGTCGGATCCTCGGTCGAGCTCGACGACGTGGACGGAATCACGTTGCTCGGGATGCGCCGGTTCGGCCTCACCCGCTCTTCGGAGTCGGTCAAACGGGCCTTCGACTTCGTCGGCTCCGCTTTGGGCCTGATTCTGCTCTCGCCCTTCCTGGCCGCGATCGCGATCGCGATCAAGCTCGATTCCCGCGGCCCCGTCCTCTTCAGGCAGCCGCGAATGGGCCGGAACGGCGTGCCCTTCGAGATGCTCAAGTTCCGCACCATGGTCGACGGCGCAGATGCCCAGAAGGCCGCGCTCATGGAGGACAACGAGGCCGACGGCGGCCTCTTCAAGATCAAGGACGATCCGCGAATCACCCGGGTCGGCAATGTTCTGCGTCGCTACTCCCTCGATGAGCTGCCCCAGCTGATCAATGTCCTTCGCGGCGAGATGTCCCTGGTCGGTCCTCGACCCCTCGTGCTCGATGAGGACAGGCAGATCGAGGGCTGGCGGCGATCGCGGCTCGAGCTCCCGCCGGGGATGACCGGCCCGTGGCAGGTCTTCGGCTCGGCCCGGATCCCGCTCAACGAGATGGTCAAGATCGACTACCTCTACGGGGCGAACTGGTCCCTCTGGCTCGACGTCAAGATGCTGTTGCGCACGGTGGCATTCGTCTTGGGGCGCCGGGGCCTGTGAGCCGCTCGATGTGGGATCTGGGCGGCGCGAACGGGAGCGGAAGTCCCGGCCATCCCGGCGCGTTCGTCAGTGGGATGGCCTCGCGTGAGGCGACAAACGGTCTGCTGAGGGTCGCTGTTTGCGGGGAGCAGGCTGCCCTCCGCGACCAGGTCTGCGCGGCGCTTTCGAGTGGCGGCCATACGGTCCTCTCGCGGTCCGCGGACGGCGAGCACCTGCTGGCCACCTGCAACGGGATAGGCCCCGACTGCGCGGTGCTGGCCGCCGACCGGCCTGACCGATCGACCGTGGACACCATGCACCTGCTTCGGTCGGCGCTGGGGAGGGTTTCGGTTGTCCTGGTCTGCCGGAACGCCGCGGTCACCGACGTGCGGCGCGCGCTCGAGCTGGGCGTCGACGGCATCGTCCTCGCGGGCGATGTCGATCAGGCGCTGGCGGCGGTCGTCGTCGCCGTCTGCGCTGGCCAGGTGTCCGCTCCCGAAGGACAGCGTCGCGCGGTTCGGCCGCGGGCGCTGACGAGCCGGGAGAAGCAGATCCTGATGCTGGTCGTCGCCGGCATGACCAACTCCCAGATCGCCTCTGAGCTGTTCTTGGCCGAGAGCACGGTCAAGAGTCATCTCTCCTCGGCGTTCAGCAAGCTCGGCGTCTCTTCTCGCAGCGAGGCGGTTGCGGTGATTCTCGACCCCGAGCGCAGTAGCGGGCTGGGAATCGGCCGCGTCCGGCCCGAGCTGGTCGCGAAAGACTGAAGATCCCCGATCGGGCGCCGGGCTCGCCGGCCCGGTCGAAGATTCGACCGGGCGAGATTCGGACCAGTCCCGGTTTCGTATGGATCGCCGCCGGAGACGCCATCCTCGGCCCGGCTCGAAACGTTGGTCCATTGGTGTCTGCCGCTACGGGTTTGCCGTCGGCGGCGTCCGTAGAATCGCGACTGTCCACCTGCGTGAAAGACGAGATCAAGATCACCTTCGACGAGTTTGGCTGGCACGCTCTGCAGGAGCGCGCGGCCGACGACGGGACCAGCCTGGACGAGTTGGTCTCCCTTGCCATTAGCTACTACGAGTCCGAGCTGTCGAGCGGACGCGCGGCAATCGAGGTCCCGCGATTCCGCCGGACCACGCGGGGCGAGGCCAGGAACGTGACGATCGAGGCCGACGCGGAGGTCATGCGGCGGATCGAGGACGAAGCCGAGCGTCGCGGGGTCGCGCTCGAGCGGATCTGCGAGCACGCCGCATTGCTTTTCCTCGCAGATCTCGATTCCGGCCGGGTGGCCGAGCAGGTCATCCAGCGCGCGCGCTCGGGCGCGGGGCCCCCTCGGTTCGAGCCCTCTACCTGACGGGCACAGAGGTCACCGGCGCCACTCCCCCCTCGCGCAGCGAGAGCTTGAGGGCGGCGCGCCCGCGGTGATGAAGTCCCTGGATCGAGGCCTCGCTCTTGCCGAGCCTTTCCGCGATCTCGTTCGGGGAGAGGCCGCCGATGTGGCGCAACACCAGGACCTCACGTTGCGACTCCGGCAGGGCGGCGAGTGCCCGCTTGAAGGCGTACAGGGTCTCGAACGTGCTTCGCTCGTCCTCCGGTTCCGCGATTCGCACTTCCTCGACCGGAATCTGGCGCCTGGCCCGCACGTGATCGAGTGCCGCGTTCCGAGCCACGCGCATGATCCAGGCGGCAAACGGAACCTCCCGCTCCTCGTACTTCTGAATCGCCCGCATCAGCTTTGTGAAGACCTCCTGGGTGACGTCCTCAGCGTCATGGCGGTTGCGAACGATGCTCTGAATGAACTTGAGCACGTCGTCCGCGTGTCTCGCGTAGAGGTAGTCGAGCGCGTCCCAATCACCCGCCTTCGCGGCGCGGATGGCCCTGCGCTCAAGGTCGCGCTCGCGACCCTCTGGTTCCTGAAACCCCCTCTTGCTCACAGTCACTTCTCCCGAGTCTGCGTGTCTCCGGAGCTTTGTGGCTGGCGGGCCCGCTGTGAATCGCTCAGGTGCGGGATCTTCAGTTCAAGCTTTTGAACCCAAAATCGGGGAATTTCTCGATAAAGGTCCGGCAAACTGCAGGAAGTTCGGTCTGTTTCGGTTCAGGTGACGAACGTCACGAGCCCGGCGCTCACCGCCGCGACGGCGGCCTGAACCCGGTTGTCGACCTCCAGTTTTTCGAGGACCGCCGAAACGTGGCTCTTGACC
>DASTAI010000189.1:0-8503 GCA_035712865.1 Solirubrobacterales bacterium | reverse complement strand
TGCTCCTCGTCGTCGGTCACGGGCCTGACCTCGGTGCCCGCCTCCTCGTAGGAGCCCGTATCAGGATCGACTCCAGCCGCCGGCTCCTCAGCGTACGGCTCCTCCTCATCCAGATACGGCGCCTCCTCCTGCGGCGGGCCGAGAGCCTCGAAATCGTCATCGATCGACGGCGGCGGTGAGGATGGCGCGACCGACTCCTCGTCGGTCTCGAAGTCATAGAGAGCCGGGCTGTCCGAGGTCGCAGACGAATTCTCCGCCGGCAGCGGCTCCTCGTCGGAGATCGGCTCCTCCTCGGGCAGCTCCATCGGCGGCGGCTCGTATGTGGTGTCCGGCCGGCCCAGCTCCGGCTCTTGGCCCGGCAATGAGGGCACATCGCCCGTCTCGCCCGGAGGCGGATGCTCCTGAGTGGGCACGTCGACGCGTCCGCGGGCCCTGCCGGGCGGCTCCGTGCCGGGGTCCGGCGGAGGAGGCGGCGGATCCGGGACGTGGGTCTCGGGCTCGGGCGGCGCCTGCGCGTCGCGCTGCGGCTCCAGGGGGCGCGCCGCGGAGGACGGCTCCTCCTCGACGGGCGAGGGGTCGAGGGCCTCCGGGGCGGGTGCCGCGCTGTCCTCGGGGAATGGCTCCTCCTCGGCGATCAGCTCCTCGAGCGATTCGGACGGAGCCGGCGCCTCCGGCTCCAGGCTTTCCTGGCCCGGGATCTCGTCCTGACCCGGGAGCTCCGTCTGGCCCGGGATCTGGCTCGGGGGTTCGAGGTCAGCGGGCTCGTCTGAAGTCTCGGGCTCGGACGGCGGCTCCATCAGCGGGGATTCGAGCTCGGAGGGCGGCTCGGTCGTCGGCGGGGCCTCGGCCACGGGCGGCGCCTCGGCCACGGGCTGCGGCTCGGCGGGGCGCAACGCCTCGGCCTCCACCAGGCGCGTCGGATCCTCGTTTCCGGCGTCGACCTCGACCGACGCGACCTCCGTGTAGATCTCGCCCCCGACGAAGGGATCCGGCTGGTCGCCCGAGCCGAAAGCCTCGTCCTCGATCTCCGCAAGCTCCGCCTCGCGGGCTCCATGCCTGCGCTTCAGATCGAGGTGTTCGCGGATCGCGTCGTCGAGAATGCCCATGATGCGCGGGTTTCGCCCGGCCTCGAAGGGTCACAGCTTAGGCGCTGTGGAATCCATGTGATAGCTGGAGGGGGCGTAAGACCCTGCATCCGACCGACCATTTTCCGGCCGTTTGCGGCCAGAGAACGCCTTCTAGATCTCGGTCGCCGGGCGTCCCTCAGGACGGCGGTGCAGACGTCCGCCGTGCACGGACCTCCTGCTCGCCGGGGCGGTGCGGATCTGGTTCTTGCCTGCCCGCTTGGCTCGCAGCAGGGCGCGATCCGCACCGTCGACGAGCGACTCCAGATCGTCCGCGGAATCCGGGATCGTCGCGACCCCGACGCTGATCGTGACACCCATCTCCCCGCCGTCCCGCAGTGGCACCTCGGTATCCCGGGCCCGCTCGCGCAGCCGCTCGGCCAGGATCGTCGCGCCCTCGTTGTCGGTCTCCACGAGGATCAGAGCGAGCTCGTCGCCGCCGTATCGGGCAGCGACGTCGATATCCCGGGTGGCGTCCTTGACGAGGTCGGCGACCGTCTCGAGGACCAGGTCGCCCTGAAGATGGCCCAGGCGATCGTTGATCCGCTTGAAGTCGTCGACATCCAGGATGATCAGCGAGATCTCGTGGCCGAACCGAAGCGCGCGGGAGACCTCGCGATCGAGTGTCTCCGCAAGGTGGCGGCGGTTCCAGAGCCCGGTCAGGGGGTCGGTCAGTGCCTCCTGGGCGATCCGCTCGTGGCGCCGCGTCAGGGTGCGCGCGAGCCCCCAGGCCAGGATCGCGGCGGCGACCAGGAACCAGATCATCACCGCCAGCGCGCCCTTGCCCACGCCCAGCACTCCGCCCCCCTTCGGCGGCCCGAGCAGCAGCAGATCCTCCTGATCGGCCGGGTTGAGGGTGGCCATGTGCCCCCGGTACTCCTTGCCGTCGACATTGAGGTCGGCCGTCTGGTCGGGCTCGAGCGTCTCGGAGGGCGGCTGCACCGTCGAGCCGAGCGGCTGACCGGCGCGGCTGACCACCACGTCCGTGTCGGTCAGCGACTTGACCTCGCTCGCGTATTCGTCCGCGGTCGTCACCGAGACGAGAAGGCTGCCGACCGGCTGCCCGGCCTCGGTCAACCCGACGCTCGAGAAGGCGACGGAGTCGGGGGCGCCTGCCGCAGCGATCTGGTTGCCGGCGTTGTCTCGAAGCACGACCCGGTCGGCCACCGACTGGTCGATCGCGCGCTGCGTGAAGAGCTGCTGGGCACTCCGGTCCTGTGTCTGCAGCGCCGTGGCGAGATCCGGGGACTTGGCGAGGCTCTGCGCTGCTGCTGCGGCGTCCGCGGATCGCGTGCGGTAGACGGCGGTCGCGGTTCGCAGCCCGGCCGCGAGTCTCGCGTCCGCCTTGCCCCGCTGTGAGTCCTCACTGACGAACAGCAGGATCGCGATCAGTGCCAATGTGGGCACGACCGCGATCAACACCAAGAAGAGCGCCAGGCGGCGTCCGAAGCTCACCCTCGCGACAGCGTATCCTTGACCCCCCTGGCGGTTTTCACCATTTCCACGCCACCGGTTGTACATATTTCCATTTCACGCGGGGCTATAGCTCAGTTGGGAGAGCGCCTGGATCGCACCCAGGAGGTCGCCGGTTCGAGTCCGGCTAGCTCCATTTCGATGCCGACGTCGGATATACGGCAGCCGGAGCGGCTCAGCTGCATTGCCCGTTGAGATCGACACCCCGTCAGGTCCCGCCCGCGCGCACCTGACCACGAGCGAGAAGCCGGCGGGCGCGGTCGTTCTCGGTCACGGAGCGGGTGGCGGGGTCGAGGCGCCCGATCTGGTGGCCGCGAGGAATGCCGCCGTCGAGTCGGGCTTCAGCGTCGCGCTCATCGAGCAGCCCTATCGCGTCGCGGGCAGGCGCTCGCCCGCGTCGGCGAACAGACTCGATGCAGCGTGGGTCACGGTCCTCGAGCACCTGATGGCGGACGAGCTCGCGGACCTGCCGCTCATCGTCGGTGGCCGGTCATTGGGGGCTCGGGTCGCCTGCCGCACGATCGAGCGGACCAAGGGCGAGGCGGTCATCTGCCTCGCCTTCCCGCTCGTCCCTCCGCGTCGCGGAGACCGGCCGCCGCAGAGCCGCCTCCCCGAGCTCGAGGCGGTCGACGTCCCGGTCCTCGTCGTTCAGGGCGAGAGCGACCGCTTCGGGATGCCGCCCGAGGGACCGAGCCGGAAGGTGGTGAAGGTTCGCGGCGACCACGGCCTGAAGGCGGACACCGAGGCGGTGGGCGAAGCGGTGGCGGGTTGGCTGGCCGCCCTGCCTATCGCCCGGTGATCATCTGCACCAGGCTGCCCCGCGCGATCGTGCCGAAGAAGAAGCCAGGCTCCCCGGGCGTCGGGGTGACCTCGGCCCGCACGACCGGCACATCCTCGTAGGAGCTCGCCTCGACCCTCGCGCCGGGCTGGATCAGCTTCGACAGGGGCTCGCCGGTGCGAGGATCGCGGGCGTCGGGAGCCAGCGAAGCCCGCAACGCGGTGGCCGTCGCCTCCGCCCGCTCGCTCCATCCCCCGAGCACGCAGAGGACCTCCCGGTCCCGGCTGATCCCCGCCGCGACGAGCTCGATCCCGACCTCAACCGAGAGCAGGTGCCGTTCGGAGACCATCCTGGCCGCAACGACGTCACCGAGGCAGTCGGCGGCGGCGCGATACTCGGGCCGGTCGATCAGGCGGCCGTCGTGGCCGAGAAGGGCCGCCCTCGAGGTCGCCGAGATGGCGAGGGCGGTGAAGTCCGGGGTGAAGACGTTCCGCGCCCCGAGCCCGAAGACCCCCGCGCGCAGCAGCGGCTCCGGCACCTGGGCGTAGGGTCCGACATCCACCAGATCCAGGCCCTCGGTGCTCCGCTTCGGGTGTCCGCCGGCCCCCAGCAGCGCGGCTCGCAGGCCCGAGCCGTCTATTCCATCGAGCCGGAGCCCGAAGGCGTACGAGCCGCCAACCGACACCAGCCGCCGTGCGGTGAGCGGATCGAAGCCGAAGCGGCGCCGCAGCTCCGGGGCAGCCTCGACCACGCTCTGCGCGTTCGGACCGAGCGCCTCGGCCATCAGCTCGGGGGTCACCCTCGCTGCACGGGCCGCCGACGGCTCGGTCCACCCGATCCCGAGCGAGCCGTGCTCACCGCCACCGCCGATCTCAGCCAGGGCCGCGGCCAGAGGGCCCGGGGGTGGCGCCGGGGCGGAGTCGTCACCGCAACCCGAGAGGAGAGCCGGCAGGACGAGCGCGAAGGCGATGCCGACCCTGAGCGGCACTAGCGCGCGTAGGCGAGTTCCCACATCCGCAGATAGGCCTCGGCGGAGCGGAACAGTGAGCGCAGCGCCGGGTCGCCGCCGTGCTGCTGCATGTCCGCCAGCAGGTCCGGGATCAACCCGTAGTGCGCGACGCCGTCGGTGTTCAGGTCGAAGGTCCGGACCCCGGTCCGCTCCCGCTGGAAGACGACCTTGCCGCGGAAGGCGCGGAACGGATAGCTGAGCGGCGACTGAGCGGCATCGGCACGGGGTCCCGGCAGGTCCGAGAAGCCGCCGGTATCCGTGCCCAGGCCGACCGCGAAGTAGCCCCGCTTCGCCCGGTCCTGCTTGAACGACTCGATCTTCGCCGCCAGGCCCGGCGCCTGGTCGGGCGTCGCCGACGCGAGGCCCCCGAGCCGGTAGAGGAGCCGGAGCTGTCCCGTCGTCCAAGCCCCGCCGGTGCCCGTATGGCCCGACACCAGCGGGTAGCGCCGCCTCTTCGCGATGCGGAGCACCGATTCCCGAGCCCACTCGCCCATGTGGTCCATCTCGATCAGCATGTGGTTGGCCATCAGGCGCTTGACCAGGTAGACGCCGAGCGAGCTCAGCCCGTTCGAGTTGCACTGGCGCCCGGGTGGATACTCGGGGAACGGCTGCTGAGCGAGGGGCGCCGCAGCGGGGAAGAACGAGGACAGCACCGAGAGCTCGACCGGGCTGAGGCTCCCCATCTCCTCCCCCTGGCCGGGCTCGGGGCAGGGACCCGTGCGGAAGTAGTGGCCGGTCTGGAACGCCTCGAGCAGGTTGATGAAGATTCCCTTTGCGCCTCCCTCCAGCGCCGAGCCGCCGAAGGCGTTGTCCGTCCAGTGCATCGGGAAGACGCTCCGGACCCCGAGGCGGCGGGCCCTGCGAATCCCGCGGTCGATGTCGCGCTTGGTGCATTCGGGCCGGTCCATCTGCTCGCTGCAGCCGAAGAGGTTCGAGGACTCGATTCCGATCAGCACCGCCAGCCTGCCCTTCTCGATCGCGGAGCGGGCCTGGCGCGGGTTGTAGACGAGCCGGAACCAGCCCCTGCCCTTGCCGCCGGCCTGAGCGTCGACATAGCCCTGCAGTCCGCGCAGCGTCTGGATCTGCTCCCGGACCGCGACCGTCTCGTCACAGGAGTGCGTCCGGTGGGGCTCGATCTCGCAGATCGGGCGGTCCTCCACCGTCTGCGCGACGACGAGTCGCTCGCCCGCCATCCACGCGCGCTTCAGCCAGACGTAGTAGGTCTGCTGGTGGGTGACGGTGTCGTGGACGGGCCAACCCGCAAAGGTCGGCCAGCCACTGGTGTCGTGGGTGCCGAATGGCAGCCCGGTCCGCAGCAGGTTGCCCGTCACGTCCTCGCTCCCGTCCGGGCCGTGGACCTCGGCATCGTGTCCCAACGCCCGGGTGATGCCGTAGATGTCATAGGGCTCGCCGTAGATGACCTGGCCGCCCGCACGCTGGTTCGCCGTGATGTGCAGGTGCATGTCGGCGAAGCCGCGCACGTTCCCCTTCCGGTCCGTCCCGCGGAAGGGCCTCCCGGTCGCTCCCAGGTCGGCCTCTGGAAACGGCGTGCAGCCCCGCATCCGGCTGAGCCTGAACGGCGCGACCTGGCCCTTGGCCTGGGGAGAGAGAAGGGTGAGCTCGCCGGAACGCGCGATTCCGAGGTGCCGCCGGGCGCCGTTGGAGAAGAGGGACGCCCTCCCCCTTGTGAGGAGGGCGACGGACCACTGCGTCGCCGGTCCGGGGGTCTCGGCGCGCACGACCGAGCCGCCCGCGGTCACCCCCAGCAGCCCTCGCCCCTGGTCCTGTGGGAGAAACGACCCGAGCGTGGCGGGCTTCCAGTAGAAGGCGGCGGCCGTCCCCTTGCTCCGCCGGTCCGCGCGGTACCCGTCTCCGCTCACCCCGACGAAGCGTCCCGTCTCCGAGGAGCGCAGCGCGAAGCAGGCATTGGCCAGATGAATCGACTTGAACCCCTTGGCCATGGACCCGTCGGGCGTGCCGCCGAGCCACAGCGCCGCGACCGTCACGCCGAGAACCAGACATCCACTCATGCCCCGCCGCATCAGGGAGGAACTAAACCACTGTTCGCTTCAGGGTCAAGCCCGGTCAGGCGTGGAGCGCCGCCAGCCGCTCGCCCTCCTCGCGCAGCTCCCGCTTCGCGGCCGCATCGAGCCTGCCGAAGGGCTTCGTCACGACCTTCCCCTTCTCGTAGCGCCAGGTTCCCGCCACCCTGCCATGGACGAGGAATGTCGGGACCGACTGCGGCGTCTTCGCGTTGAAGACCCTGGGCCGGTGTTCCTCGGGAAGGATGCCGGTGCGGCGGGCGTGCACGAGAAGGCTGGCGTCCCACGTCGGCAGGAATCGGGTCGGCGCCGGGGTCTCCGGGTCGGGCAACGGGGCGCGCGGCAGGTCCAGAAGCTCCGCCCCGTCCTCGCCCCTGAAGCGGCGCAGCTTGATCCGCTCGAGCACCGGAGAGAGTCGCTTCGGGGGCAGACCCGCCCAATTGGCGATCTCGTCGAGGGTCGACGGGCCAAAGCCACCGAGATAGCGCTTTGCGAGGAGGTCGATGCCGTCGTCCTCGTCGAGTCCGGCGGGAGGCGCTCCGAGCCAGTGCTCGGCCGTGGCGTACAGATCCGCCCGTCGTCGCTCCCAGGTTCCCGAGGGCGGCACCCTGACCAGATCCAGCCAGATGTTGACGCCATTCGTGATCACGCTGTCCGAGCCGAGAAACTCCTGGATCTCCGCCCGGCTCATCGTCCCGTCTCCGAGGCGGCCGCCGAGCTTCCTCGCGGCCGAGGAGACCTGCTTCGCCGTGTAACCCCGCTTCGCCCGACCCTCGACCCACTGCTCGCGGCGCGATCTCCTGATCCCGATCGCCAGCGGCCAGTAGTCGGCCTTCGAGACGAGATGAATCGTCGCTCGCATCAGGGTGCCCTGGGCGACGCTCCGGCGCTCCAGCGCCCGGTCGAGCTGCGAGCGGTCGAAGCCCTCCATCCGTGCGCACAGGCCGATGTACATCGACGGGGCGTACTGGGCCTGCAGGGCGCCCATCCGCTCGAGGACCTTGGGGACCGAGGCGCCGCTTCGCTCCAGGAGCAGCTGCCGGGCGAGCAACGCCCGGTTCAGCTCACGCTCGGTGAGGATTCGGCGCCCGGCAGGCACGGGCGCAGGCTAGACCTCGACCGTCCGGTGAAAAGGCCAGGCCCGTTTTCCGACAGCCGTACAAAGAATCGCCGCGCGGGCGCTCATAGCGTGCAAGTCGACGCAAACCGCGACCGCCGCAGGCTGCCTCGGCGGGCATGGAAAGGAAGGGAAATGAGTCGAAAGTTCCTCTGGGCCCTGGCCCTTGCAGGGGTTTTGGTGCTCGCGCTGCCGACCGCGGCGTTCGCGCAGGACCCGACGCTAGACGACACGATCTCGTCGCTCAACACGATGTGGGTCGTAGTCGCCGGCGTCCTCGTGATGTTCATGCAGGCGGGGTTCGCCCTGCTCGAAATCGGGTTCTCGCGGATGAAGAGCGCGGGAGCGGGGGTCGCCAAGATCCTGGTCAACTTCTCGATCTGCTCCATCGCCTACTGGGCGGTGGGGTTCGCGCTCGCCTTCGGCGGCGCGGGGTGGTTCGCCGGCACACACGGGTTCTTCCTCAACGTGAGCGGAGATCCCGCGCAGGCCGCTTCACAGATCCCACTGTTGGGTGTGGTCAACATCAGCCCGGCCGCGCTCCTGTTCTTCCAGTTCGTCTTCTGCGCCGTCTCGCTGGCGATCATCTGGGGAACGACGCTGGAGCGGATCAAGTTCGCCGCCTACGTGATCTACGCGGTGATCTTCAGCGCGTTGATCTACCCGATCATCAGCCACTGGATCTTCGGTGGTGGCTGGCTCCAGGCCAACCTCGGCATGCAGGACTTCGCCGGATCGACGGTCGTCCATCTGATCGGCGCAACGGGGGCCCTGGCCGCTCTGTTGCTGCTCGGCGCGCGTCGAGGGAAGTTCGGATCCGACGGCAAGCCGCGAGCGATCCCGGGGCACTCGATGCCCCTGGTCGGGCTCGGGGTGCTGATCCTGTGGCTGGGGTGGTTCGGCTTCAACCCCGGCTCGACCCTGGCCGCCCTTGGCAACCGGTTCGCTGAGGTCGCCCTG
>DASTAI010000188.1:0-4944 GCA_035712865.1 Solirubrobacterales bacterium | reverse complement strand
CACGTCGCAGTCGTGGATCTCTCCCAGGATGTCCTGGAGATCCCGGGCGCGGCGGCGGGCCGTATCGGCCGGCTTGCCGAAGATGAATCCGGTCACCTCGAGCACATAGCGCAGCCGCTTCGCCGCGATCCGCATGTCGTGCTGGGCCTTGGTGCTGCCGTCGAGGGCACGGGGAGCGAGATCCATCATCTCGTCGAGCCTCACCTCGATGATTCGGGCCGCGTTCTCGCCGAGCGAGCGCTCGGGATCGAGCTTCTTCACCTGCCGGGCCTTCATACCGTGACGCTCGGCGCGGTGCCGAGCAGCTCGGTCAGGCTCTCCCGCAGCGCGGTCAGATGTGTGCTCTCGACCAGCGGCGCGAGCTCGCGATTCGCCTGACCCTGCTCCTCGACGAGCTGCCCGATCAGCGAGTCGATTCCCCTCCGGGCGGGGGAGGGCATCTGCTCGTTGAAGGCGCCGAGAGCGGCGATCGAGACGTCGCGGTCGCGCCTCTCTCCCAGCGCGTCGGCGAGCCTCTTCACCTCCCCCAGGGCCTCCTGGTAGGGCTCGGCCGCGAAGCAGGGCTCGAAGATCTCGAGGGCGGCCCGCAGCCTCCGGGTGGCCACCCGCATGTCGTGGACGCGCTCGATGTCTCCTGTGTCGAGCACCCCCCGGGCGTTCTCCGTGAGCTCAGCCGCTCGAACGGAGACGATCCGGGCTGCGGCCTCGGCGTAGGACCGCTCTGCCGAGAGATCCGGGATTGGCTTGGCCTTCGCCATGGAGGACCTGCACGCTACCGGGGCGCCGGACCACCGCCAAATCCGGCCGATGAGTTTCAGCCTTCCCTATGGTCATAGAGAGACCGTGGAAGGGACGAACGGGCACTCCACTCTTGCGATCGAGGCCGCCGGCCTCGAGAAGTCCTTCGGCGAGACCCGCGCCGTCTGCGGAGTCGACCTCGCGGTGGGCCGCGGCAGCGTCTACGGGATGCTCGGCCCGAACGGCGCCGGCAAGACGACGACGATCCGGATGCTGGCCACACTGCTCCGCCCCGACGGCGGCGAGGCTCGCGTAATGGGGCACGACGTCGTCCGCGAGGCCGACGAGGTCCGCCGGAGCATCAGCCTCACCGGCCAGCTCGCATCGGTCGACGAGGACCTGACCGGGCGCGAGAACCTGATCCTGATCGGCAGGCTGCTCGGCTACCGACGCGCGGAGGCTAAGGCCCGCGCGGACGACCTCCTCGAGGCGTTCAGCCTCGCCGACGCATCGGGGAGGCTCGTCAAGAACTATTCGGGCGGGATGCGCCGCCGGCTCGACATCGCCGCGAGCCTGGTGGTCACCCCGGAACTGATGTTCCTCGATGAGCCCACGACCGGGCTGGACCCGCGCTCCCGCAACCAGGTGTGGGACATCATCCGCGCCCTGGCCGGGACGGGCACCACGGTGCTCCTCTGCACGCAGTACCTCGACGAGGCCGATCAGCTCGCCGACGGGATCGCAGTCATCGACCAGGGCCGGGTGATCGCCGAGGGCACGCCCGCCCAGCTCAAGGACTCCGTGGGATCGGGAGCCCTTCACATTCGGCTGCTCAATCCCGAGCAGCGGCCGCTCGCCGAGCCGATCGTGGCGCGCGCCCTCACCTGCGAGGTCCACTTCGAGGGCGATCCGGCCGCGCTCTCGGCACCGTGCGGGAGCGCCGACCAGGCGGCTGCGGTTGTCGGCGAGCTCTCGCGCCAGGAGATCGCGGTCGCGAACTTCTCCCTCGGGCAGCCCAGCCTGGACGAGGTGTTCCTCGCCCTGACCGGGCACACGGCCGAGGCCGGGACCGATGAGGGCGAACCCGAGGCGAGTGAGGCGCGGGCGGCGTGAGCACACCGGCAGCCCAGACCCAGCAGGAACCGGCCCTCCAGGAGCCGGAGCTCCGCAAGGCACTCGCCTCCACCCGGCCGAAGCGGGCAAGCGCACTCTCCGCGACGCTGACCTTCGGCTGGCGCGGAATGCTCAAGGTGAAGCACGTCCCGGAGCAGCTGATCGACGTGACGATCACGCCGGTGATGTTCACGCTGCTCTTCACCTACCTGTTCGGCGGCGCGATCGCTGGATCCACGAGCGCCTACCGCGACTTCATCCTGCCCGGCGTCCTCGTGGTGGCAGTGCTGTTCACCACGGTCTACTCCGGGATCGCGATCAACACGGACGTCACCAAGGGCGTCGTCGACCGCTTCCGCTCCCTGCCGATCTGGCCCTCCGCCCCGCTGCTCGGCGCGCTGATCGGCGACATGGTGCGCTACCTGGTCGCCGCCACGGTGATCATCGTCCTCGGCCTGATCCTCGGGTTCCGCCCTGACAACGGCATCCCCGGCGTCCTCGCCTCCATCGGCCTGGTCGTCCTCTTCTCCTTCGGCCTCTCCTGGGTGTTCACCAGCCTCGGCCTTGTGATGCGCTCTCCCAACGCGACCATGAACGCCGGCTTCATGGCGATCTTCCCCCTCACCTTCCTGAGCAACGTCTACGTGGAGCCGAACACCCTTCCCGCCGGCCTGGAGGCGTTCGTCAACGCGAACCCGATCTCCCACCTGACCAGCGCCTGTCGCGGGCTGATGGACGGCTCGGTCGAGGCCGAGAACCTGATCGTCGTGCTCGGCACGACGGCGCTGCTCACCGCGATCTTTCTCCCGCTGACGACCTATCTCTATCGCCGGGCGTAGCTAGGCCGCAAGCCGCTCCTCGGACCCATCCCGGTTGCCGTTCAGGAGCGTGAGGATGATCCCCTCGCGCAGTCCTCCCCTGCCGATCTGAAGCGGCTGCCCCAGCAGCTGGGAGAACTTCTCCAGGAGGAGCACGCCCGCGGGCAGCAGCTTCACGCGCCGTGAATCGAGCTCGAATCGCTTCGCGACCTCGTAGATCTCATCGCTGGAGAGGACTCGGACCGCCCGCTCGAGCGTCTCGTACTCGAGCACCGCCCCCACCAGGGTCCGGAGCGAGGTCGCGCTGCCGCCGACGGCAACCGCCTGATCCGGGTGCTCGAGCTCCGTGCCCTCGAAGAAGTCGGCGATGTGGTCGCGAAGCCCGCGAATCTCTGCCGCTGAGGGTGGATCGGAATCGAGGTGCTCCTCGGTCAGGGACCCGGAGCCGACCTTGAACGAGTTCACCTCTGTGACTCCGTCGGGCACGCTGCCGTAGATGACCTCGCAGGATCCGCCGCCGACGTCGACGACGGCGATCGTGCCCTCGACAGGATGGCCGAGGGACTTGGTCGCCCCGATGAACGCGAAGCGACCCTCCTCCTCCTCGTCGAGCACGTCCACCTCCACGCCGGCGATCTCCTCGATCTCCTCGACGACCTTGTCGCGGTTCTTCGCCTCGCGGATCGCGGCGGTCGCCACGGTCTTCACCGTCTGGGCGCCCATCTCCTCGGCGAGGCGGACCTGGGTGCGGACGACATCGGCGACCTCGGCGATCTTCTCGGCGGTGATCTGCCCGTTCTTCGAGGCGTCCTTGCCGATCCGGGTGTAGGCGCGCTGCTCCATCACCTTCCGCAACTGGCCCTCTCCGGGCTCGGCGACGAGCAGGCGCGTCGTGTTCGAACCGATGTCGATCGCCCCGCAGAGCATCTGGACGAATTCTCTCAGCGGAACCGGATGAGGCGCGCCGGGAGAGACGAGGTTTCACAGCCTCTTCACGGAATCTCCGGGGTCCGGGTCGTACTTTCGAGTCGATGACGCCGAGCGACCCCACCGAACGGCTCGGGCTCAGCATCCCCTACGACTGGTGGCCCGCGGCTCCGATCGTCAAGGAGATCGAGGCCGCCGGATTCAGCTTCGTCCAGGTGCCCTCGCCGCCGCCGACCGTGCTCAGCGATCCACGTGACGCCCACCGCCACGCGGCGGGGCTCTCCGACGCTCTCGGCACATCGGGCCTGCGACCGCTGCTGCACGGTCCCGGGAGCGTGCGAGCCGGCACCTCTCAGGGCGATCCGGCGCTCAACGGACTGCTGAGCTACGCGGCCGAGGTGGGCGCGTCGCACGTCGTCTACCACGCGGCCAACCTGCCCGACCAGCCTTCGAGTGAGGATGGGCTGCTCGCCGAGACCCGGGCATTGGCGGCGCTCGCGCGCCGGGCCGAGCGCCTCGGCGTGATCATCGCTCTCGAGAACCTCGCGCCGGTCTACGCCGGCCCGGACGCCCTCTCCTTCACCCCGATGATCCTGCGCACGATGGCGAAGCGGATCTCGTCCCCCGCCGTCGGGCTCTGCGTCGACGTCGGCCACGCGAACGTGATCGCCGCCCTGCGGCGGACGGATCCGCTCGAGCTGATCGAGCCGGTTCTCGACCGGGCCGTGATGTTCCACCTGCACGACAACCTCGGCGCCCGCCGCGATGAGGCCCCTTCGCCCGAGCTCGATCCCCTGCGCCTCGACCTCCACCTGCCGCCGGGCAGGGGGACGGTGCCGTGGGACCGGCTCGCCCCACTGCTGACTCGCAAACGCGGCGCCCCGCTCCTCCTCGAGGTGCACCCTCCGCGGCCGTCGGCAGCCCGCCTGTTCGAGGCCGGCGTCGCCGCCGTCTCACCGCCGGCGGTCCCGGCTCTCGCCTAGCTTCCGGTCAGCGTTCCCTGGCCCTGGCTCGCGTCGTCGGCGCCGGCCGCGCCCTGATCGCTGGTGATTCCCTTGAGGGTGAGCGTGCCGTCCCCCGCGATGTCTACGGCTGCCTGAACCGCCTGCCCCGGATTGAGCTTGTTGAGGTCGAAGCCCGTGGACGCGTCTAACGGCGCGAGATCGCGACCGGCCGCGCCGATGTCATCCGCCGAGAGGACAAGGCGCGGCGTCCCGCTCGTGCACCTGGCCTGCACGACCGACTCGAGCATGGCGCTGGCCGCCGTGCCGGTCACGGTCAGCGCGGTCTGGGTGAGCTCCTTGGTCACGACGGGCGGGGTCGGCAGGCCGTTCTGCTCGCTGTAGGG
>DASTAI010000187.1:0-2041 GCA_035712865.1 Solirubrobacterales bacterium | reverse complement strand
TCTTCTCCAAGAACGACTACCTGATCGCGTTCTTCGCTTCCTATCTGTTCAACGTCCACCACCTCGTCACCGCGCCGGTGTTCAACAACTCCCACGTCCTCCGGCTGGAGCCGCCCTTCACCGTCGGCCCTGCCGAGATCGACCGCGCGATGGCCGCGCTGGGCGCCCTGTGCGACACTCTCGACCGGAAGGACTACTACCATCTGGTGCGGCACCTCCCCGGGGAGGCGGCGACGCGGGCACCCGGGCGCCGCCGCTTCGCGGCACCGAATGCTCCCAATCCCGTCCCCACGCCCACGCAGAGCGTGGGGCCCCGGAAGTCGTTCGCGTTCCTCGTCCACTACACGGAGCTGCGTGACTACGTCGCGTGCGACCCGTCGTTCAGCCAGTTCACCGCAGAGGAGCTCGACCGCTGGCGCGACTGGGTGCAGTGGTCGGAGCCCGGACTGGTCTATAGCCTGCCTCAGGTGCGGTCGCGCACCGGCGCCGTCGCCGACGGATGCCTGATCGGGCTGCCCATGCTGCCGGCCGACATCTTGCGGCGCGGCCGGCGCCGGATGCTGCCGATGCTGGGCGACGCGCTGACTCTGGCACAGAGTGAGGGCGCCCGGATCGTGGGATTGGGTGGTTTCACCTCGATCGTCAGCAAGGGCGCGCAGAGCCTGGTCGGGAAAGGGATCGCGGTCACCAGCGGCAACGTGCTCACGACAGTGATGGCCCTCGAGGGCATTGCTGATGTGACGAGGCGGCTCGGACTCTCGCTTCCGGCCATGCACACGGCCGTGGTGGGGGCGACGGGGGCGATCGGGCGGCTCGCCTCCTTGCTCCTGGCGGACCGGGTGGCCGGGCTGACCCTCATTGGCAACCCGAGGAGCCGGGACGCGCTCGTGCGCTGCCGGATCGTCGCGGGCGAAATCTATGCCCGCATGATCGGTCGCGCCGAGGTCACGCTTCCGGCTTTGGCGGCGTCGCCGATCGAACGGCAGCTCCGAGAGGTGCTCCGGCTCACCGCAGCTCAGGTCCCGCTCGCCCGCGCTCTCCACGAGCTGCGGGAGGTGGACGACGACGGTGGCTACGAGCGCCTCGCTCGCACCGTCGAGACGGCGTTTGACGCCGCCGGTCGCGAAGCTCCGATCACCTTCGCCACGGATCTCCGGAAGGCGGAGCCCGCCGCGGATCTCGTGTTCGTGGCCACCAACTCGGACGCGTCCCTGATCGGGGCGGAGGAGCTCACCGCGGGCGCGGTCGTGTGCGATGTCGCGCGGCCGCCCAACGTCGCGCGCGAAGTGGTGGAAAGCCGCGACGATGTTCTCGTCTTCGAGGGTGGGCTCGTCGAATTGCCCGAGCCTATCCACTTCGGCCCCAACCTGCTGGGGTTCCGGCCTGGGATCATGCTCGGCTGTCTTGCCGAGACGGTGCTGCTCGCCCTCGAAGGCGACGACGGGGACCACAGTATCGGGCCCAGGCTCGGCCCGGCCGAAGCGGAGTATCTGCGCGCGCTGGCCGAGCGCCACGGCTTCCGCGCCGCGCCGCCCCACTGCTGCGGGGTCGAGCTGAGCGAGGAGGACTTCGCGAAACGGCGGCGGGCGCGCGCCGCCCGTCGGGTCGAGCAGGCTCTCGATACATCGGATTTGGCGACTCGCCACTCGGTAACGGGGGGATCGGCGTGACGGCGACCCGGCCCGGAAGTTTCACCATCGCCGACGTCCGCCATCGCTTCGCGGATGCGTTTCGGCCCCGGGCCTCGATCTACTGGATCGACCTCCTGGCGACCACGGCCGTGTGCTGGGCGGCCTTCGCAGTGTCGGCCGGCGCGCCGCTCGGGTCGCCGATTCACCTCGCCGGGACGCTCGTCTCGATGGTGGCGCTGTTCCGGGCGGCCATTTTCGTCCACGAGATCGCCCACCAGAGGCGGGGCGCCCTCCCGGGATTCGAGCTCGCGTGGAACGTCCTCGTCGGCGTGCCGTTCCTGGCCCCGAGCCTCACCTACGTGGGCTCCCACCTCGACCATCATCGCCTGGCAACCTTCGGCACATGGAAC